>JAUQZZ010000115.1 GCA_030586765.1 Candidatus Brocadiales bacterium
CCTCCCATCAAGGGAGGGGAAAATTGGAGGACTTACAGACTTTTTCAGAGGTCTCGTTAAACCTTAGGGTCAACCGTATATATAGGGAGGAGAAGATGCAGAGAAAATATCTGGGAGTTCTCTTTTGTTCTCTCTTTTTTGCAGGTTGTGCCAGTCAGCAGTGGGTAAAGGACTATGTGGGGCAAGAGGTGGTCTCAATAAAGGCAGACCTCAGGGAGAAGCAGCAACCTGTAGAACAGATTCTTGAGGAAAGCAAGAAGGAGATGGATGCCTTGAGGAAGGAACTGAGCGATATAGATACTAAGGTGGGTTTGCTTCAGGCCAGGCTGGAGGATTTCACCAAGAGCGTGGATGAGTTAAGTAAGGGATACCAGGCAGATATTAGTGGGGTGAGGGAGAACCTCAAAAGTGAGGTCAATACCCTGAAGGAGAAGATTACGGACATGGATGGGAGATTGGTAAAAATAGGTAAGGGTGTGATTGGCTTGGACAAGAGTATCGAGACCCTGGATAAGAGGCTCCAGGAACTGAGCAAGCCTGGACCTCCTCGTTAGGGTTTTTACTCTAAAACATGTGGCGAAGCTCCCTCTGGAAAGGCCTCCTGATAGTAGTTCTCTTCCCTTTCATAGGTGGATATGGGGAGGCTGTACCGGCAGAGAAGGTGAGCGGTGTGCTGGGCATCCATGTCCTGGATGTGGGGCAGGCGGATTGTATTATTGTGCAGTCCCCTGGTGGAAAGACCCTGGTGGTAGATGTGGGGGAGGACCGCCTTCAGCCAGGCAAAGAGGCGGAGGTCTTTTATCAGTATCTCAGGGACAGGCTTCACAAGTACGTTATAGACCACCTCCTCATAACTCATTACCACGAAGACCACATGGGATGGCCCAGGGAGGTCTCCCCCACAGGGCTGTTCTATCTCCATACCTTGCCTGGCCTGAGGATAAAGAAGGTAATAGACAGGGGGCTGGGGGTCGTATCGGACTCGCTCCTTTGCCAGCGCTATAAAGAGTGGACAGAGGCCACAGGTCTGAGGCGAGAGGCGATTACCTTTAAGCCTACAGAAGCTGGGCAAATAGACCTGGGGGAAGGGGTTCATGTAGATGTCATCGCCTTTAACAGCCAATTTGATAGGACAGGGAAGGCAGTGATATCTGGGGCAGAGGAACAGCATCAGGCCAGCGAGCACAATTTCTCTATCGTCTTTGTCCTCCATTACGGTAGATTTGATATGTACTTTGGTGGTGACATCTGCGGTTTTGACAGCCCGCCCTTTTACAATGTGGAGGAGCGCTTCCTGCCCCGCCTGAAGGAGGTGGAGGTGTGTAAGGTCAGTGACCACGGCTCCAACCTTGCCTCAAGGCATGAGCTCTTGGAGGTGCTGAGGCCCGAGGTCTCCATTATTTCCTGCGGAAGGGGCTATGGGTTGCCCACCAAGGAGACCGTGGAGAAGCTCCTGGGTTACAGAGACCCTGCCAGTGGCAAACCCCTTGGGAGCGATATATATCAGACAGGCGGTGAAGACGGTTACTTTCTCCCCAGGCCCTTTCCTTCCACTAAAAAGACGCAGACCATTACTAAAGGCCCTATCGTTATAGAGACGGATGGAAAGGAGTCCTATTGGATTGGATATGGAAAGGAAAAGAGGGAGTATCTGCTAGACGACCTACCCCCTTATAGGAATCAATAATTTGAAACCTCTGTAAAATTGCTGGCGGGATTATAGAAAGAAACCCCTCTTTTGAAAAGGGTGAGATTGAGGAGATAAAAAACACCTCTCCAAAAAGGAGAGGTGTTTTTGCTTGGGCTTGAGGATTTAGGTTGTCTTGGGTGTAGTTGGACGACGGAAGAACTTACCCATCAGGTCTGTCCAGGAGATGTGATACCACATTGCTGCCAGGTACCCGATAAGGATGCCTGCATACACCGTAACTACCCAGTATGGACTAATGCCGAATCTTGTTACAGCAAAAATACCTAAACCGAGTAGAAAGGCGATTAGTAGTACCACGCCCCCATACCTGTATGGGCTTATCATGTACCATCTATTCAAGACATACCCAAGCCCTAGCAGGATGACAAGTGCTGCGATGACTGTGTAGAGATTCGTATAGCTATAGAGTGTCTCTAACATAGGTCACCTCCTTTAAAAAAGGGCCCGCAAATGTCTCCTGTCGTCATTTTGAATTATACTATGCATATGTGCAGTATGCAAGTAAAAAAATAATAAGGTTTACTTCTCCGAAAGTCTATATTTTTTAAAGAGTTGTGGATTATCCAAGAAAATTCTTAGTAACCGCAGGGTGTTCCTAGGGATTTTCCTGCGCCCGGAGAGCCACTGCATGACCGAAGACATACTACGGCCGAAGACATCTGCCACGTTGAACCAGGTCAGATTGTATTTCTCTTTGAACGCCCTTAAGAGTCTTTTCTCGTCCATTTTTCGGCCTCCACAATTTTATTATCGTAAGCCCTTTATATAATGTCAAGAAAATTTAGGTGGGCAGCCAGATGGTGTAGCGGTCGAGCTTGCTCGACTAGATTGATTCAACATACGCAGAGCAAGCTCTGCCACTACAGAAGTGCGGGAAAGACCCTGCTCAAAGGTTAGGCCCTTGGCGATTTATTTGACCTCTTTCATAGGCTTACCACAGACGCAGTTGCCTGGCTTCATGGATATGGAGGCGCAGTCACATCCAGGACAATCACAGGCGTATTTAGCCGTCATGGGCCTTAGTTCCTTTCTGCAGATGCACTTCCCTGGCTTTTGGGAATGGAACCGACAATCACACTTTGTCTGGTCACAACTGCAGAAGTAACTGGAACGCTTGTCCTCTGCGGCAGGGCTAGCAGTGACGATGAAGAAACTGGTCAGTAATAAAACGATTACACCCAACCTTAGTAAATTAACAGCAAGATTCGCTACACTCACTACAAGCCTCATATCCACCTCCTTTTTTAAATTAACTAACATTGCCTTCCTATGCTTCATTACAGGCAGGTTCGATAAATCGAACCCCTACAAAGGATGTTTGTAGGGGCGCAATTTATTGCGCCCTTTACTTTAAATCTTTGTGGTTGAGTCGTGCCGAAGGCAGATCCGCCTCTGGCGGACTTGCTCGACCAGATTGATTCAACCTACGCAGAGCAAGTGCGCCTTAGGAGCATCTACCTTTGGCACAGCCCTGTCACTACATCTGCTCATGCCTTCACAAAGCGCTTCCCAGTGAGCTGTTTGACCAACCTCCTTATCTCCAGGACCGTTAGGGTGCTGGAGACGTTGGACGCAGGCAAGCCACTCTCCTGGGTAATCTGGTCTATAGCCTTGGGGGTGCTGGAGAGGAGGGCAAAGACCTTCTTCTCATTAGTGTTCATGGCAAGGCTCCTGGGGTCCTGGGTCTCCTCTTCCCTGGTCATTATGGTCTCTGCCAGTGGCCCAAGCTCTTCAATTATATCTGTTATATCTTCTACCAGCTTTGCCCCCTCTTTTATGAGCCTGTGGGTGCCTCGGCTGTGGGGGCTGTCAACCTGGCCAGGCACGGCAAAGACCTCTTTACCCTGTTCCAGTGCCCAGTGGGCGGTTATGAGGGAACCGCTCCTCAGGCCTGCCTCTACCACCACCACGCCCAGGGAGAGTCCACTAATTAGCCTGTTTCTAGGGGGAAAGTTTCGGTCATCAGGAGGGGTTTGCAGGGGTAACTCTGAAACCATGGCCCCTTGTTGTGTTATCTTCTCTGCCAGGTCTCGGTTCTCCCTGGGGTATATCCTCGTAAGGCCGCAGCCCATTACAGCGATGGTCCTTGCCTTGGCCTTAATGGCCCCTTGGTGGGCTGCTGTGTCAATGCCCCGTGCTAGACCGCTTACTATGGTGAAGCCCCTCTGACCCAGGAGCCTGGCTATCCTCTCGGCCTGGGACTGTCCATAGTAGGTACAACGCCTTGACCCTACCACGGCCATGGAGAGTATATCGCTGGGGCTGATATCTCCTTTTATGTAAAGGACCAGGGGAGGGTCGTAGATGGACTTTAGATTGCGGGGATAGCCCTCAGAGTTGTAGGGCACTATCTTAACTCCATGTTCCTGGGCAAGGCATAGCTCCCCTTCTACATCGGCGGTTTCTATAGAGCGGGCTATGGACTCAGAGAGCTTTGGGCCTATCCCTGGCACCTCCTCTAGTTCCTTACGTGTTGCCTTGAGGATGGAGGAAGCTGAGCTAAACCTCTCTAGAAGAAGGCGGTAAGTGGTGGCGCCTATCCCTGGGGTCAGGCTCAGGCGCAATAATGCCTTAAACTCTTCATCCACTTGTGAGAACCTCCCTCACCATCTCCTCAGGGACCTCCTTTAGGACCACCTTACCTATTTTGGTGGGCAGGATGAGGTTTAGCCTACCTGCCAGGGCCTTCTTGTCCCGACGGAGGAAGGCAAAGATTTCCTGGATGTCTCTCGGGCGGTAGTCTGTGGGGGCCCCTGCCGCACGGAGCAGGTTCTTCTGACGTTCCAGCACCTCTTCCCCTGCCAGGCCCATGAGGAGGGCTATCCTTGTGGCCAGGACCATGCCCGTGGCCACTGCCTCGCCATGTCGGTAGCCCTTATACCCCTCCACTGCCTCTATAGCATGGCCGAGGGTGTGGCCGTAGTTAAGGATAGACCGAAGGCCCGTCTCCTCCCGCTCGTCCTTATGGACTACCCAGGCCTTTATGCGGCAGCAGGTGGCTATCACCTTTTCCAGTACCTCTGGGTCTAACCCAAGGAGCTCCTCTATATGAGCCTCCAGATAATTAAAGAGACCTGCATCCCTAATAACGCCATATTTTATGACCTCTACCAGTCCCTGGGTGAGTTCCTCCCTGGGTAGGGTCTTAAGGACGCTGGGGTCTATGTAAACGGCCCTGGGCTGGTAGAAGCATCCTATCATGTTCTTTCCCTTAGGATGATTAACCGCCACCTTGCCCCCTATGCTGCTATCTACCTGGGCTACCAGGGTGGTGGGCGCCTGGATATAAGGTATTCCCCTCATATAGGTAGCGGCCACATAGCCAGCGATGTCCCCCACCACACCGCCACCTAAGGCCACTACCAGGCCCTTACGGTCCATCCCATGCTGAAAGAGCCTCTCATACAAGACCTCTGCGGTGGAAAGGCTCTTCTGTTCCTCACCGGGTTCAATAGTGGCCACAGCCGCCTCCAGCTTGTAAGGGCGGAGGCTTTCTGTTACAATTGGGCCATAAAATCGAGCCACATTCTTATCGGTTATAAGCATAACCTTTGTTATGTCGCTGTAAGTGCTGAGCATCCGAGCCAGTTCTTTCAGGATGCCGCTGGCTATAATGATGTTATAACTCCTTGGGCCTAGTCTAACCTTTAAGGTCTTCATATCTTCTGATTTTCTCCTTAAGGAGTTCAAGGATATGGCTTTTTCACCCTTATGTCAAGAGTGGCCCTTTGGCTCCTACGAAGAGGCCCTTTCCTTCCTCTTTCAGGCCGTGGACTACGAGAAGCTGACAAAGTATAAGTACCAGGTGCCCGATTTCGACCTGGGAAGGGTGGAGCGCTTCTTAGCTGAGATAGGCAATCCACACCTTGGACTCAGGGTGGTGCACGTTGCTGGCACCAAGGGCAAGGGCTCCACGGCCACCATGACCGCACAGTTCTTAAAAGAGGCAGGTCTTAAGGTGGGGCTCTTTACCTCACCTCATCTGGTCCATCTGGAGGAGAGGATTAAGATTGATGGGGAGATGATTCCTAAGGAAGATGTATCCCGGCTCCTGGGGTATCTGAGGCCCTATGTAGAGAGGGAGAGAAAGGAAACCCCAAGGCTCTCCTCCACCTTTTTTGAGATCCTTACGGCCATGGCCTTCCTGTATTTTAAAGAGCAGGAGGTAGACTGGGCGGTTCTGGAAGTGGGACTTGGGGGGAGATTGGATGCTACTAATGTGATAACACCGCGGGTGTCAGTTATTACGGAGGTCAGTTTTGACCACACGGACAAATTGGGCAGTACCCTTCGGGAGATAGCCTGGGAGAAGGGAGGGATAATTAAGGAAGGTGTGCCTGTGGTCTCCTCTGCCCAGTCCCAGGAGGCCCTTATCACCATCCAGGATATATGCAAAAAGAGGCATTCGACTCTCTATCTAGTGGGAAGGGATATAGAGGTCCTTCATCTTACCAGTATTCCCCTCTATGGATTTGGGTGCGACATAAGGACGTGGAGGAGGGAGTACCAGGGCCTGCGTCTGCCCCTCTTAGGAGAACATCAGGCCCATAACTGTGCCACTGCCCTGGGGGCCATGGAGGTATTGGCCC
>JAUQZZ010000116.1 GCA_030586765.1 Candidatus Brocadiales bacterium
CCCATGAGTCCCTGAAGCCCTACCTCGTGGAGGAGACCTATGAGGTAATAGATGCCATAGATTCAGGGGAACCTGCAAAACTTAAGGAAGAGCTGGGGGACCTCCTGTTTCAGGTAATCTTTCATGCCCAGATTGCAAAGGAAAATAATGCCTTTGACATTGCCGGGGTCTTGAAGGGGTGTCTGGAGAAGATGACCTCCAGGCACCCCCACGTATTTGGGGAGGTGGCAGGGCCACTCCCGCCTGAGTTGAAGACGGCAGAGGAGGTGTTAAGGGCGTGGCACAAGATAAAACACAAAGAGTCCGGGGGGAAGGAGAAATCCATAATAGGAAGTCTGCCAAGACACATGCCTGCCTTACAGAAGGCATTCAAGGTACAGAAGAAGGCCGCCAGGGTAGGGTTTGACTGGGAAAAGGTAGAGGACGTCATAGCCAAGATGGAGGAGGAGCTAAGAGAGGTAAGACAGGCCCTGGCCAAAATACAGGGGACAGGGGACAGGGGACAGGGGGCAAGGGAACTGAAGGAGGAACTGGGAGACCTGCTTTTCGCCGCCGCAAACCTCTCCAGGTTCTTGAAGGTAAACCCTGAAGAGGCCCTGGAAAAGGCGACAAAGAAATTTATAGAGCGTTTTAAACGTGTAGAGGCAGAACTGGCCGCCCGGGGGAAAGAGATAGGACACGCAAGTCTTGAGGAGATGGATAAAATCTGGGAAGATACGAAGAGGGCCGAAATGTAGGGACAGACCTTCAGGTCTGTCCATCTCCCAGTCACCCATAAAGGGAAAGATGTAGGGGCATATTGTCATGCCTTAGGCAGATTCGCCTTGGCGAACAATACGCCCCTACAGGTAGCCAATGACAGTTTGCTTTGTCCACCTATCCACCCTCAGGCAGACTCACCACAAAGGACAGGGCTGAAGCCCTGTCCCTACACACTGCGGCGAACCTCTCCAGGTTCTTGAAGGTAAACCCTGAGGAGGCCCTGGAGAGGGCGACAAAGAAATTTATAGGGCGTTTTAAACGTGTAGAGGCAGAACTGGCCGCCCAGGGGAAAGAGATAGGACACGTAAGTCTTGAGGAGATGGATAAAATCTGGGAAGATACGAAGAGGGCCGATAGGGAGTAGGGGGTAGGGGGTAGGGAGTAGGGAGTAGTAAGATTGCTACCCCCTAACACCCATGTAAAGATATCCAGTCAGACGTGCAAGGACTTATTAGATGTAACGCAAAATGTGGTAACGCTCCTCTCCGTGGTGTACAAAGGCAATAAACCGTACGTTGTTATTAACGTGGTCCTCCAGCATATTCTCCAGATAACTTGGGTCCATGGCCAGATCGGCGATGATTTCAAATAGCCAACGTTCAAACGGTAAGGCCAGGCATTCTAGCTCTACGTATGCCTCTTCCAGGGTAATTTTACCCTCCTTCCACCTATTTGCTACATCAACGATGGTTTTGTAGACCGTGTGAGAGGACGGAAAGACACAATAACGATACCTCTTCCCGTTAAGCATCTTGTCCTCTATTAGATAAGTCCCCTCATAAGCATTTTCCTGCCTATAATCAGGCTGATTCTTGAGCGTTTTTCCCATGATGGCGGTACCTCCTGTTTTTTTGTACCTAGATTCCCAGATCCCTTGCTAGATATTTTAGCAAATATAGTGCCACTAATCTCCAATAAAAGATAATCAGTATATCCTTTACCAAGATAGTCGTGAGGGGGGGTGGTCAGGAAGGGCAAAACGGCACCACGGGAAGGTCTATTTAACTGTGAGTCCAGGACTGCCAGGAGAATTAAGGTAAAGAAAAAAGGCCCGAGGGCGTCTATCCTCGGGCCTGGGGGAAGGAGACCAAAAGGGTTGCCTAGTTGCCTGGGATCTCTATTTCCTCTTTTGGGGCCCTTACACCCATTCTCGTTATGCGCTCTATCTCAATCTGTGGGATTTCAACAGGATAGCATTCGAGACCATGTATAGATATGTCAACCCCCTCTAATTCTTCATGCCTGGAAACCCGTAGCCCCACAGTATGTTTCAGGCCAAAGAATATGGCACAGCCACATGCAAGTGACCATGCCAGGGCAGAACCGGCGGCGATAACCTGGGCAATCATCTGTGAATGGGAACCGGTGATTAGACCTCTCACGTTCTGGTAACTCCCATCTGCAAAGATACCTAGTGCCAGAAGTCCCCACAGGCCATTTGCGGCATGAACGGAGGTTGCCCCGAGGGGGTCATCAATCTTAAGTCCAGACTCCACAAGTTTCACCGTTCCCATCATTGCAAGGCCACCTATTAGACCTATCACTATTGCGGCCCATGTTGGGACGTACGCACACCCGGCCGTAATAGCTACCAAACCTGCCAAAGAACCGTTGCAGACCAACGGCAAATCAATCTTCTTAGTGGTAGCATAGTTAATTATGAGCACTATCATCGTCCCCGCCGCACCACCCAGGAACGAGTTAGTGGCCACTACGGATATCCTGAGGTCAGTAGCGGAGAGAGAACTACCGCAGTTATATCCTAACCACCCGAAGAATAGTAAAAGCGTACCAATCACCACGTAAGATAAGTTATGGCCAGCTATTGCCTTGGGCCTACCGTCCCTCGTGTACTTTCCAATCCTTGGCCCTAATGCCCATGCCCCCAACAGGGCAAAGACCCCTCCTATCGTATGCACGGCGGCACAACCAGCAAAATCCTTTGCACCGACACCAAAGGGGAGATGTTGTAGCCATCCTCCACCCCATATCCAGTGCCCGTAAATAGGATAGACCAGTGCTATAAAAATTACACTGTAAATTAAGAAAGGAAGGAACTTTATGCGTTCAGCTACCCCTCCGGCTATAATGGTCAGGGCAACGGTGGCGGCGGCCACCTGAAACACCCACATGAGCATCGTGACCACATCGTAGGCGCCCCCCTGAAGGAGGAATCCGCTGTAACCAATAAGGGCATTGCCCTTCGTCAACTCTGCCATCTCGTCCGAGCCACCGAACATAAACGCAAAGCCACAGAGCCAGAAGACGAGTACCCCTATACAAGGGCCTATAAGACAATGACTTAGATAATTCAACATAGACCTGGGCCTTAGCAATCCCCCGAGGAAGGCAAAACCAGTCTGCATATAAAAAATCAGGAATGCGGCAAAGAGTACCCAGATGAAGTTGCTTGAATGTCTTAATCCTGCAACGCTGTCAGAATAGGTATTCGCACCGCTGGGGTCAGCGGCCTCTGCCAGGCTGATAGAATAAAGGAAAGTAAAGACTGCAAGAGTAAGTGTCCTCACATTTTGCTCCTACATAAAAAGGGCCAAGACCAAGTTAAGGGTGGATAATAGAAAGGCTATCACCAGGAAAAGAGGGTCGCTAGCAACTAACTCTTTAAGCCTGCTCATGCTCAAACTCCTCAAGGACTCCTTTCTCTTTCCTGGACATCATTGAAACTATCCTTGCTACGGTTAAGGCTACGTTCCCCCTAGCCCCGTCACGGATACGCACGGCCTCTTCAAGCGGTTCAATAAATATTATTCCATCCCCTTCCCGACCGGTTCGCGCCGTACCTAGAATTATTTCTACTAACCTGTCTATTTGTGCCCCTTCTGTTACTGCTACCTCAACCTTCGCCTTGGGCAGGAGGTGTTCGATGTATTTCCTCCCCCTCCAGTACGATACACGCGTCTCCGAACATGCACCCCTTACTGGCGTTACCGTCATGCCTGCAAACCCTTCCTTTGCCAGGGCCACCTTCAAGGGGTCCACCTTCTCCATCCTCACAATGGCTACCACCTTCTTTAAATTCATGCTTAGCCTTATCTCCATTTCCTTCTAAACCCCTCCTGCCATACATATCTCCTTAGGCACCTCAATAGTCCCATCTTGAAAGTGTAGAAAAGTCTTCTACCCAATCTATTCCCACTAGGGCTACAAACAATCCTTCTTGGTTGCGAAGACCGCAATTATTATGCCACCAACTGCCCATCAAAAAATGTTTTGGATAACATTAGTAATTACAATATGTTGCAACGTTAAAATTATATAGGCACCAATATTAACCAATAATAAACATTTCGGACAATATTGCACCACAAGTGTAGTTGTTTGTGTAATTTACTTTAAATACTAGACTTACAATAATCGGGAAAAAATGAGAATGTGTTGTTTTTGACACAAATGCCCTTTTTACTGCACTCCAACTATTCTGCTGTGGAAATTACTATGAAGATTTTGGCATAAATCATGTTATTGAGACACACAACAGGGTATGGTAAGACCATAAATACATAAACTTACGTGCCTGGTACCCAATTCTATGGCACTCTTTTTGATGGCTTGTTACCTGAACACAATTAGTTTTTTGTATAAACTGACCTCTCAGTTCCTTGCTATCTGACTATTATGGGAATATTCGTTAAGAACGGTAAGTATTGGATAGACTACAGACTCAACGGCAAGAGGAAGCGGGAGTGCATAGGGCCAGATAAGAAGCTGGCTGAGGTGGCCCTGGAAACCCGTAAGCTAGACATCTTTCTTCAAAATAGTTTTGCTATTAAGAGGGTTGCCAACAGTCCGTACTTTGAAGACTTTGCCGAGGAGTACCTGGAGCATGTAAAAGAGAAGAAAAGGTCCTGGAGGCGAGACCTCATTATTATAAAGTCTGCCATGACCCACTTCATGGGGGTAAGGATGGACGACATTACCCCCACAAAGGTGGCCGAGTACAAGGTAAAGAGGGCGGATGAAGTAAAACCCGGTACGGTAAATAGAGAACTGGCCTGCCTCAGGCACATATTCAGCCTGGCCGTAAAATGGGGAAAGGCAGGATTTAATCCGTTAAAAGAAGTGAGGGTATTGGAGATGCCAAAAAGGCCAGAAAGGATATTAAGCGATGATGAGGCAGAAAGACTAGTCTCTTCCGCCAAGGGCCAGACCCGAGACATAATAATTATGGCCCTCAATACGGGCATGAAATTGGGAGAAATCCTTCACCTCAAATGGGAAGACCTGGATTTTAAAGAGGGCGTTATCACCGTCAGGGGCTCCAGGAGGGAAAGGGATAGAAAGATACCCATGAATTCAACTGTTCTGGCACATTTGAAGGGGGCAAAAGGGCCTGACGGTTCCCCTTATATCTTTGCAGACCCCCAAACGGGTCAACCTATTAAAAAGATAGAGAAGAGCTTTAAGACCGCACTGGCCAAGGCAGGGCTGGAAGGTTGTACCTTTCACGACCTCAGGCATAGTTTCGGTATGAGGTTGGTCCAGAATGGTGTTGACCCATTGACGGTAAAAGAGCTCCTTGGACATTCTACCCTTGAGGTAACGAAGCGATACTTCCAGTCTACCCCGGAAAAGAAGAGGAAGGCAGTGGAGCTTATCTCCAGTTTCCGCCGCTGGAGGCCTTCTCCCGCCGAGTCTACCTCGGTGGGGAGTAAGACTACGGGCACTCCCCCTCAAGTGGAAGACAGTTCACAAGCGATTAATAATTAACTGGGACTATTGACTAAAAGCATTTCGTGGGGGCAATTGGAATTAAAAAGCAGGGGCACGGCGTTGCCGTGCCCCTGAGTACTTCTGTCATCCAGCATCTACGCTTACGACCTTACCGAAACAGTCTCCGGTTCAATAAAATGGTAAGCAACTTCCCTGTGCTGGCTAATGTCCATACCAGCCACTTCCTCTGTCTCAGGTACTCTAATGCCTTTAGTTACTGCCTTTATGAAAAGGATGAGTACCGCGGTGCAGGCACAAGAGTATCCCCATGCACATACGACGCCTACAAATTGCTTCAGCATCAGGGCAGGGTTTCCGTAAAATAGGCCGTCGGCACCGGCGGGGTTTACGAGCGTACTTGCGAAGAGACCTGTTGCAAGGGCCCCAAAGCTCCCACCCATTGCGTGTATCCCTATCACGTCCAGGGCATCGTCATAACCCAGGGCCTTTTTCATCCATTTTACGCAGGAGTAACACAAGAATCCTGCACCGGCCCCTATGGCAAGGGACGGCATAACTGCTACAAAACCTGAGGCGGGTGTAATGGCCACCAGCCCTGCTACTGCACCTGAGCAAGTGCCTATCAGAGTGGGTTTCCTGTCAAATATCCACTCCATTACGTTCCATGTAAAGGCGGCGGTAGCGGTGGCTGTGTTGGTGACTGCCCAGGCGCTTGCGGCGAGTCCATTGGCGGCTACTGCACTGCCTGCGTTAAAGCCGAACCACCCAAACCACAGGAGGGCGGCGCCTATCATCGTAAAAGGTACATTATGCGGGGGCTTTATCGTCTTGCGTCTGCCCA
>JAUQZZ010000117.1 GCA_030586765.1 Candidatus Brocadiales bacterium
TATTAACCCCACCCCTATCATCATCACCAGACCCCCCAGAAGCCTTTCCCTCAGGTTTGTCTCCCTGAAGAGCATCCATCCGTAGATTATGCCAAAGAGGAGGGCTGTGCGTTTTATAGATATCATATAGGGCACCTCTACCAGCATTATGGCAATGCAGTGGGTTATGAACTGGAGGGCGTTGGACAGGCCGATGAAGGCAAAGAGGAGGGGCCTGGAGGTAAGAGTCTTAAGGCCCCTATCAAGATTAAGCCTCATAAGAGGTAAAAGTGCCAGGGCTAATATGGCAGGATAGAACACGGCAAAGAAGGCGGGGCTGGAGTGCTGGATAGCAGTCTTCCCCAGGTTAGAGGTGATGCTGTATATAAAGGCCACAACCACCATGAGCATAGAGCCCTCTTCCCTGGCAATGGCTTGTAATGGGGCTAGTATGCCTTCCTTAGTGGTATGAACATTAAGGAGATAGGCCCCCATGGCCACAAGGACTATGCCCGCCAGTCCTGCCCTATCAGGCCTTTCCCCCAGCATCAGGAAGCTAGTACCTATGAGGAAGACAGGGGTAAAGGCCAGGAAGGGCAAGGTGAGGGATAATGGGGAGAGCTTTATAGCCTTTATATATAGTACCAAGGCTATTATCTCCAGGGGCACGAGGAGCAGGTTCACCACAAAGAAGGTGGAATCCAGTCTAGGAATTTCTATAAAAACCAGGACGGGTAAGAGGAAGGGCAGGGCGTAGCCGAAGCGAACCCAGGCCACGGTTAGCACGTCGCTGTCCGCTACTGCCTTCTTAGAGAAGGTATCTGTGGTAGCGCTAAAGAGAGCGGAGAGTACAGAGAGCTCTAACCAGTTCATTTAACCTTGTAGGGTTTCATAAGAAGCACCCTGCGCCCCTCTAGCTCTTTTAGCCTCCTGAGGATGGAGGCCTCGCTCTGCATGCCTATATATTTCTTCAATAGATTGGACCAGGATATATAAGTAAAGGCATTGGGGCTGGCATGGGCAAGGCCCTTCCTTACCAGGAAGGCATCATTTTCCCACATGTATAGGAAGTCCCTCTCTATGCGGCTGGGGTTTCCATCCTTTGCCCAGAACTCCCCATAGAACCCACCAAGGGTGTCTGGCCACTTCTCCTCCACAGGGGCAGGGGCCCTGGGCCTATCCTCAGGCATGGGATAAAGGGCCTTCTCTTCATAGAGGCTCTTTAGGAGGGCAAAGGACTCCTTTAGATATTTAAAGACCTCGTCAGAGGCCTTGTCCATGGAGGTGAGGTAGTCCCGTGAGAATCTCATGGAGTGACAGCGGGCACAGGTCTCTATCCAGGCTAGCCTCCTGGCCACCAGCTCCTTGTTTTCGCTGATATATTTACTGGGAGGTAAGTCCTTAAAGAGGTTGTTATAAAAGAGTACATCCCCTTCACCCATTATGGCCTTCCTGACCATGTTGTGGGAGAATTCCCCTTTGTAGTACATATGGCAAGAGGCGCAGGTGGGTGCAGGGTAGTCGGCCTCCTTCAGGGGCCTGGTCCAGTCCCACTGGGCGCCCTCAGTGATGTAGATTGTCCCATGCTTGGACTGGAGGTAATATTCTATATCTGGGTGGTCTGGTCCATTGTGGCAGGTGGCACAGGCCTCGGGCCTCCGGGCCTCAGAGGCCTTAAAGGCGTGCCTGGTGTGGCAACTGTCACACTTGTGCTGGATGTTATGACACATGTCACAACCCTGGACGATGTTCTTGTCTGTGGCGGCCCAGACGTCCGTCCAGAGGTTTGCATCGTAGGAGAGGGCATGGCTCTCCCTGCCCTGTGGCCAGTCAGGGATCCCGTAATCCTTCTCGGAGGTAAATTCCTTTGTCTCCTTAGGATGACATACAGCACAGGTATCAGGCATGGGCATTATCAACTGGGTGTCGTGTCCAATCTGCTCCGCCCCTACAGACCCATGACAGTCTATACAACCAACTTCATTAAGTTTTCTACCCAGGCGCACCTCTATCTCTTCAAGTCTTTCTTTTTGATACGGGGTGAGTTTGGTAAGGTCCCCATGGGCGCTCTCTGCCCAGGTCTTGACCAGGATGGACTCCATCTGAGAATGGCACTCTACACAATCTGTACGTTGGAAGACACCGCTGGGAGTCTTTGGGGGTTGATAGAAGTACTGTGGCGCCCAGTACTTATGTGTAGGTATGGGCTCCCAATACTGTGCATAGGGCCCCACCCCCTTACCCACCTCTCCAGGGTGGGTAAAGGCTGTCTCCTTCTCTGTAACAACGCCTCCATGCCCATAGGCAGAGTAAGGTATGTCCACGTGTTCTTTTTCTTCGGCTCTTAAGGCAGAGATAGACATCGTCATGCTCAAGAGTACTATAAAGACCCTTGCCAACATATAATTCCTCCTTTCTAAAGAGGCGAAAACCTCTCTGGCGTGTACAATAGTATGCCCTCCAGCCAATGGGATTGCTTCGGGGCTAAAGCCCCTCGCAATGACATCCTTGGACTTGTCATTGCGAGCGATAGCGAAGCAATCTCTCTGTGCCTAGTGACACGGTCGCTGGACTCCCTAGACAAAGAGTATTGCACTCAACTTTTTTACTAAGGGAGATATGATAACGGGTTTACAGGCTTGTCCTTATAGAATATCTTAAAATGCAGTTCTGGTTGTGTAACACTGCCGCTTTCCCCTGCCTCGGAGATTACCTGTCCCTGTTTTACCCATCTGCCTTTTCCCACCAGGATACGTGAGTTGTGGGCATACCAGGTATGTAAATCTCCCTGATGTCTTATTACGATTACCTTACCCCATCCATAGGGATTATCAGAGACCACCTCTACCACACCACCTTTTGCTGCCAGGACTTCCTGGCCGGGCTTGGCCTCTATATCTATCCCTGTATTCTTGCGTCCATCCCGCAACTCGCCAAAGTTGTAGAGTATCCTCCCTCTCGTGGGCCAGATGAAGCCTTTGCTAGAGGCGAAGGTAGGTGAGGTTAATGGTGTAGAGTGGGTACCTGGTATGATGAGTTCCTGCCCCACCTCTAGATGTCTTGGGTCTTTTATCCCATTCATTTGTGTTAACTCTTGGGCAGACACGTTATACGCCTTAGAGAGCTTCCAGAGGGTCTCTCCCCGCCTTACCTTGTGGGTTATACATCCTCTGGGTGGCTGCTTTTCTGGTAGGCCCTTAGGCTTGACGAGGGGTTTTTCTGTGGGTGGACCAGGTATCTGGGGCTGTGTGGCACAGCCAGTTATAAGGGATAGAAACAGTAGGAGTCCTAGATAAGGCCTTTGAGGAAGAGCCATCCTGTCCGTCAAAAGGACTGGCATCCGCCTTGGGTGGATATGTGTTGGACCTTTCAGACAGTCCCTCAACTGAAACTTTTAAAGGCTTAAGCCCTTAAACGTTTAATGGAGCGGGCGATGGGATTCGAACCCACGACACCCAGCTTGGGAAGCTGGTATTCTACCGCTGAACTACGCCCGCTTTATTATCGCCACCCTACGATAGATTAGATATTTAAGCCCAGGCCCTGTCAAAGTCAAGGCCTGTTTTCCCAAAACTTTCCCCCGATAACCTTAAGAGGAAGGTATGACTTCTACATTTACCCGATAGCCCAAACGAGCAAGGAAGGTGGCACAGTCTTCCCATGTAAGCCCAAAGGCACGGACATCCGCCAGCCCCAGACGGCCCACAATATCCCGAAGGGTTTCAAAGTCTCGCTCCTCGAACTCCCCTTCTTGCATCACTTCTTCAGCCCAGTCTACTAGCTGAGCAAGAGTTAGCCGATGTTTTATATAATCTTCAAGTTTGTGGGCTACCTCTTCACGGGTGGTTAACATCCCATTTCCTCCTTATATTGCAGGCCCGTGTCCTTTATCTAGAGGGAACTTCGAATGTACTTCGACAAGTTCCCCCTCTCCATTATAAATCTCTTGATAGAAACGCAAGGTAGTCTCATTTTCGTCTACTTCTTTAACGTACCTGGCCTTCCATCCGAAGCGCCCAGTAACTTCGTGCCAGTATCGGCGCCAGCCACCTGGAAGTTCCTCCCATGCCCCAAACTTCTTTTCATTCTGGAGACGTTTTTGAACATCCAGTTTTGCAACCCTCTTTTTGTTTTATTATACCGCTTACTTTTACCTAAAGCACCGTCAAAGTCAAGGGGCAATTTTAGCCCCTTGAAAGGAGTCCCTGCGCCTTAGTTCTTCGGTGATGGCACGAAATACCTCTGCCTTACTCACTGGCCATATGGGGGAGACAAGAGATTCTCCGTGGGTATCGCCCACCAGCCTCTGGACCGTTACTTCTGGGGAGATATGTTCCAGGAAGTCTGCAGCCAGAGGGATGTACTCCTCCAGGTCCATAGTCCTGACCCGGCCTGAGAGATATTCTTCTGCCAATGGGGTAGACTGGGCCACGTATAGGTGGTGAATCTTTATACCGTTAATCCCCAGGCCAGAGACAGTCCTGGCAGTAGCTATCATGTCGGACCTGTCTTCTCCAGGGAGTCCCAGGATGACGTGGGCGCAGACGTTGATGCCCAGGGCCCTGGTACGCTGGACAGCATCTTCAAATTCCTGATAGGTGTGACAGCGATTTATCCGCCTGAGGGTTCGCTCATGCATACTCTGGAGGCCATATTCCATCCAGACGTGGTACCTGTCCTCATAGGTCTTAATTAATTCCAGGACCTCGTCAGGTACGCAGTCAGGCCTGGTGCCTATAGAGAGTCCTATAACGTCTTCATCCTCCAGGGAGTCCTCGGCTGTGCCGAGGAGCCCCAGGGCCTCGTCGTATCTCGACCTTAGGGTAGCAAGGTCTGCGTAGGTATTGCTAAAGGCCTGGAGGTAGACTATAAACTTCTCTGCGCCATACCTCCTTTTCAAAAATTCCTTGCCCCGTCTTACCTGTTCCTTGACGGGGATGATGGGCCCTCTAGCGTTAGGGCTGAAGCTCTCATTTGCACAGTAGGTGCACCCGCCTAGCCCGCGGTAGCCATCCCTGTTAGGACAGGTGAATCCAGCGTGAATGGCTATCTTGTGTACCTTGTAAGGGAATCTTTCCTTGAGGTATCTACTAAAGGAATAGTATCTTTCCTCTCTTTGCCAGGGCCTTTCTATCATGTACAAGTTCGCCATAGGCGAATCTACCTTGGGCATGAGATATATGCCTCAAAAAGATACCGTGGATTTATAATCTGAGACCTCTGAAAAAGTCCCCGAACACCACATTGTCATTCTGAGCGAAAAAGATGTAGCGTTGGAGCTTGCTCCAACGTTTATACATGGCAGCTTGCTGCCACGCTACATAAGAGATTCTTCGTCCGCCAGAGGTGGACTCAGAATGATATTTGTAGTGTTTTGCAGAGGTCTTAATCTTTATATTTACCAAATTGTGTGGAGTGTGTCAATGAGTGGATGACCTTAGACATAAGTTTGAAAAGGGTCATGAGCTCAAAACTGTAGTTGCTCGATAAATCGAGCTTATAATGGCCCCATAAATGGGGCAACTACAATCTAATGTAGAACCCCTCGAAGGCTCAGGACAAGTTGGGTAGCCGCGGGTCTCCTGACCCACAAATTTTGGGTCGGGAGACCCAAAACTACCCTTCTTTCCATTTCTTAATCTTTCTAAGGCCGATTCGGGTTCCCCTCCCTTGTCGCCTGGGGCGGCCCTGGAGCTGCCCACAGACCCGCCTCAGGCGGGATGGGAGGGGGAAGGGGGAGGGTAAATTTTTGTATCCTACACCTTGGTTGTATAAGAGCTCCTTTGAAAGAACCCAACATTATGTTTCTTATCTAAAGTTCAAATAGAGGGATGTTACAAAAGGTAGTTCTTGTGTGAAGTGGGACTAGCGCAGGAAGTCTATCCCAAATAAGATGAAGCTGCTGTCAATACCACGGTTCGGGCTGGCAGTGCCGATATTGGAGACATGACGGAAGCGGTACTGGAAACTAAGGGCAGTGGTATCCTTCAGAAAATATTTTATCCCTACCCCTCCCTGGGGGCTGGCGTTGAATCTGGAGCCAAGCTCATGAACCCTGAGGTCTGTATAGAGGAAACCTGCCCCGGTAGAGAAATAGGGTACAAACTTGGTACCTGTCTCAAAATTATAGGTAAACAGTACGTTTAGGCCGACCTCGGGGGCCTGGCTG
>JAUQZZ010000013.1:0-18044 GCA_030586765.1 Candidatus Brocadiales bacterium
TCTTAAGGGTGATACTGTCGGTCATTATATCTCCTGCTTTTGATTCTGTATCTTGTCCTGAAGTCTCATTATGCCGTCGAGGACCGACTCAGGTCGTGGTGGGCAACCAGGGGTATAGACGTCTACGGGGATGATGGTGTCTATACCTTGCACAGTAGCATAATTGTCATAGGGGCCTCCTGAGCAGGTGCATCCCCCAAAGGCCACTACCCATTTGGGCTCGCACATCTGCTCGTAGACCCTTTTCAGTATAGGGGCCTGCTTATGACTGATAGTCCCTACAACAAAAAGTACATCCGCCTGCCTGGGAGAAAAGCGGGGCAGGCCAGCGCCGAAGCGGTCTATATCGTAGTGACTGGCTGCGGTGGCCATGTATTCCATCCCGCAACAGGCAGTAACAAAGGGGTACATGAACAAGGAGTATTTTCTGGCCCAGCCAATGGCCTTGTCGAGCTTGGTCAGGACTACGCTACCGCCCAGGGCATCTTCTAGCGCCATTCCAGTACACCTTCCTTCCATGCATAAAGAAGCGCCAGACCTACAAAGAGCGTGAAGACCATCATCTCCAGAAGGCCAAAGATGGCTAGCTTCTTGTAGAGCACTGCCCAGGGATAGAAAAACACCACCTCCACATCAAAGACAAGAAAAAGTACGGCTACGAGGTAAAACTTGATAGGAAATCTTTCCCTGGCGGGCCCAGAAGGGTCCATCCCGCATTCAAAGGGCAGGGCCTTTTCAGGGGTCAGCCTCTTGGGACCAAGGATGGTAGATAAGAATATAAGAAGCCCTGGTATTAAGGCTGCAATTAAGAAGGTGAGTACAATAGCCAGCCAGTAACCCTGCACAGCAGCCCCTCTCTCCTTTCAGTAGGCCCAGTAGTTTACAAAAAATTTCAGCAAAGTCAAAGGATTTTTGTGGAGTTATGAGGGGTTGTATTAGGTTTTGTAGTTTCGCAGTAGAAATGAGACTCTTTAGGGCGTTAGATGTAGTGTGGTGGAAGAGGCTACAAGGGTCTTTCCTATTACCTACCCGGAGCAGATTAATCTTCCTTTAGTAAACCTGGGGATAATCTTGTAGCCGCCTACCTTTGCACAGAATCTGATGTCCTCACGAAACCCGATCTCCTGAAGGCGCTTGCCGTGGCGACTGTCCAATAGGGCCTGAAGGATGTCCTTCTTATAATACCGATATACTGTGTGGGCACAACGGACAGAGTCCGTCAGAGAGACATCCTGTCCCTTCATAAGTCTCTCTATGAGCATCCCTGCGCATACGGCGTCCTCTAAAGACATCTCCCCATCCGTGCCAGAAAGGGCTATAAGAATCTTGCCTCCTGCCTGTAAGAGATAATCCACAACAGCAGGCAGGTTCAGGAAGGCGCAGATAATGACCTCCTTAGGCCCCTTCAGGGCAGAGAGGTTCCGCGTGCAATTGGTAGTGGTGAAGACTACGGCCTTATTGCGGACTACCTGAGAAGAATACTCTTGTGGGGAATTACCCAGATGGAAGCCCTTTATCCTTACGCCGTCCCTCTCTCCCCCAAGGACCCCCCCTCCTCCCAGTTCCTCGGCCTTTTTGAGGGCCTCCCTTATAGTAGCCACAGGGTATATGACCTTACATCCCTGAGAGAAGGCATAGACTATGGTGGAGCTGGCCCTAAGGACGTCTATAACTACCACCTTCCACTCCCTTTGCTGCGTCTTTCGCAGTTCAGCAGGATTAAAGGTTAGATTTATCTCCAAGTCGCTCTCTTATTCTTCGAGAACTATGAAAAAGTCTTTGGTAGACAACGACCTTTATGGTCGTTGATAACGCTATCAACGAAGTAAAACTTCGTTGTCTGCCCTTAGTCTTCTTAAGGGATCTATGAAAGAGTAAGGCCGTTGTCTACCGTAAGAGTAGATTTTTTTGAGAGCTCTCTCTTCACGAAGGTAATAAGAAACCTTCCCTAATTCTTATATCTTGCGGAGGTTTCTTATATGACGTGTGCCTTCATAAGGTTGGTAACGCCTCGCTGTGTAAAGGGGTGTCTGGCCGTAACGACTACCTTATCTCCCTTTTTCACTAGACCTATGCTCAAGGCAACCTTTTCCGCCTCCTTAATCATCTCGTCCGTATCTCTCACCTCCTTCATCCTTACGGGGTAAACCCCCCAGGTGAGGCAGAGCTGGTTAACCACCTTCTGAAAGGGGGTTGCGGCAATAATGGGACAGGGAGGGCGGTATCGGGCCACCAGTCTTGCAGTCTTGCCCGAACGTGTGCAGGCAATAATGGCTGCAGCCTGCAGGTCTATAGCGGCCTGACAGGCGCCGTGGGTAACAGCATCTGAGATGGTGTCTTCACGTATAAGCTCATCCTTGAGAAGCCTACCCAATTCTACGGTTCCTTCCATTTTATAGGCAATCCTCACCATTGCCTCCAGGGACTCCACAGGATAACTTCCCACTGCCGTCTCACCGCTGAGCATAAGGGCGTCTGTACCATCCAGTACCGCATTGGCCACGTCCGTGGCCTCTGCCCTGGTGGGGGAGGGGCTTTTTATCATAGACTCCAACATCTGGGTAGCTGTGATAACGGGCTTACCCAGGAGGTTACAGGCCCGGATTATCCTCTTCTGGAGCAAGGGTACCTCCTCTAACTCTGTCTCCACCCCCAGGTCTCCCCTGGCTACCATCACTCCATCGGCCTCCTCCATTATCTCCTCCAAGTTTTCCAGGGCCTGACGTCTCTCTATCTTTGCTATGATGGGCACATCTCCTCCTCGAGAGCTAATAAACCCTCTGGCCTTCTGGATGTCCCTGGCGTTCCTTACAAAGGAGAGGGCTATAATATCCACCCCCTCCTTTAGCCCCAAAAGGATGTCTCTCTTATCCTTTTCCGTCAAGGCCTCTATGTCTAAACGGGTATCCGGGAGATTTACCCCTTTATGGGAACTCAGAAGGCCACCCTGGAGCACACGACATCGCATCTCTTTCTTGCTACTACTAATGGCCCTTAGACGAATGGCACCATCATTAATTAATATAGAGGCCCCGGGCTTGACCTTTTGGGGAAGCCATGGGTAATTCACGCTCAAGGAATGGGAATTGCCAATAATTTTCTTACTTACAATGGTAACGGTATCACCCTTTTTCAAGAAAACAGGTTCTGGCCGCACCTCCCCCACCCTAATTTTGGGTCCTCCCAGGTCTTGCATTATAGCCACGGGTCTTCCCAGGGCCCTGGAGAGCCGTCTAAGGCGACCCATGACCTCTATGTGTTCCTCAGAATTGCCGTGGGAGAAATTAACCCTGGCTACATCCATCCCTGCCTTTATCATCTCCCTGAGCACTTCTTGACTACGGCTACTAGGTCCAATGGTGCAGAGTATCTTCGTTTTCTTCAGTCTCTTTTGCATTTAAGTAGGCTTGAGTCCTAGTTTTTTATATAGAAGTCCAAAGTCTATCTCCCTCTCCACCACTTCCTGCATGCGAGAAAGTTTGACCTTACTCCACCTATGGAGATGGCTGGCCAGACCCTCGCAAATATCTATAGTCTCTGCGGTATCCCGCTTCACCACCATAACAGGGGTACCCATCTCCCTGGCCCTGGTCAGGATAGACTCACAAGGATAGAGCCCCCCTGTGAGGATGAGGCACTTAGTAGGTGTCTCCAGGGCCGCTAGCTGTATGTCGCTACGGTCCCCACCAGTAATTACCGCCTTATTAGATACCCTACGAAAGTATTTAAGGGCACTTTCTACGTTCATCGCCCCTATCATACAGTGCTCCACCAGTTCATCCAGCCTTTCTTCTCCACAGAGTAGTTCACCATGCAGCGCCTCCAGAAACTCCCTGACCGGCACCGCCCCTATCACGGGGTCCTTGGGGACTATCCCCAGGGTACTAATTCCTCTTGACTCTAGATAAGGCACCACCACTTCCTTTATATACCCTATCCTGCCAGGAGGTACGAGATTGAATACCACACCCAGTAATCTGTCTTTCAGGATGCATAAGGCATAAAGAAAGCCGTCCAGGGTCTCTAAGGGGTTTTCAAATTTATCTATGAGGATGACCTTGGCCTTGACCTCCTGGACAAAATCCAGTTCGGAGAGTCCTACCACCGTACCACTGGAAAGGCGTCCTAATCCATGGACAAGGAGGAGGTCCTTACCCTTAGACAATCGATTAAAAGCCCCCAGGACCGTATCCCTAACCTTGAACTTCTTGCCCTTTAGGAAAGAGGCGATGACCTCCTCTGTTAGGACCACCGGGCAGAGGGACTCCAGGGGTTCCTTAACCCCTATAGCCCTCTTAAGGAATAGGGCGTCTTCGTCCACCAGTTTGCCGTCAGCCTTGACGGGCAGGGCACCTATGGGTTTAAAAAAGCCCACCTTAAGGCCATCCTTTTTGAACCTGAGACCCATGCCCAGCCATACCAGGCTCTTTCCTGAATAATCTGTAACAGAACCTATAACTATAGGAATCATCTCTCCCCTCCTTTAGCCAGGAGATATATTTATCCTGGCATCTATGGCCACGGCCCCTTTACCCTTGGGGAGGACGCTCAGTGGGTTTATATCTAATTCCAGTACCTGGGGAAAGTCTGTAACTAATTGGGAAAGCCTCTGGAGCCCTTCTACAATGGCCTCAAGGTCCACAGGACTCTCACCCCTAGCCCCTTTCAGGAGGGGGTAGGCCCTTATCTCCCCAAGCATCTCCCTGGCATCCCTCTGGGTTATAGGAGCTACCCTAAAGGAGACATCTTTAAGCACCTCTACATAAATACCCCCAAGACCAAACATAAGCAGGGGTCCAAACTGGGGGTCTAGGGTTGCGCCCAGTATGACCTCCTTACCTCCCCTTACCATCTCCTGGACAAAGACGCCATGGACAAGGGCATCGGGCATCCTTCGCCTCGCTTTTTCAAGTATCTCCTCGAAGGCCTGTACCACATCGCTGGAATTCCTTATCCCTACTCTAACCCCACCAATATCGGACTTATGAAGGATGTCTGGCGAGGCCACTTTTAAGACCACAGGATAGCCTATCTCCTCAGCCACCTTTATGGCAGATTCCTTGCTGTTAACAAGGATGCTTCTGGGTACAGAGAAGCCGTAGGCAGAAATCACCTCCCTGGCCTCTCCCTCGGCAAGGGTGGAATAGCCCCTCTCCAGGCACTGGCGGAAGACTTCCCTAACAGCGACCTTATCACCCTTAAATAACTTGGGCTCCTCTACAGGCCTCTCTACCCACTGCCTCTGCCTATACATTGCCGATAATACGGAGATTGCCCTCTCAGGGAAAGGATAATTGGGCACCTTGTACTGGGATAAAACCTCTGCGCCTCTTTCTGCTAGGGGACCTCCCATAAAGGAGGCCACCACGGCCTTTCTCTTCGCCCTAGCAGAAATCTCCCCCACTGCCCGTGCTGTCTCATCCATATCTGTCATGGCCTGAGGTGTAAGTATAACCAGGATTGCATGCACATTTTCATCCTTAATGACCCCCTCCATGGCATAGCGGTAGCGCTCCGACTTGGCATCTCCCAGTATATCCACTGGATTGTAGAGGTTGGCAAAGGGTGGGAGGCCCCCTCTGAGACCGTCTACAGTCTCTTTTGTGAAGGAAGACATCCTGAGGCCAGCGTACTCCACTGCGTCTGAGGCAATAATCCCTGGTCCACCGGCGTTAGTAATAATTGCCACTCCTGGCCCCCTAAGAACCTCCTGATAGCTGAAGGCCCTAGCAAGATCGAAGAGTTCCTCCAGGGTCCTGGCCCTAAGAACACCCGCCTGGAGAAAGGCGGCAGAGAAGGCCTTATCAGAGCCAGCTAGGCTCCCTGTGTGGGAGGAGGCCGCCCTGGCCCCTGCTGCTGAACCCCCTGCCTTGGTAATAACTACTGCCTTTTTCTTAGTTACCCTAGAGGCCACCTCCATAAAGGCCCTACCGTCCTTAATCCCTTCAATGTAACCCAATATAACCCTGGTCTCTGGGTCTTCTTCCAGGGCCTCCAGGAGGTCTACCTCACTTATATCCACGATGTTTCCCATGCTGACGAATTTGGAGAATCCTATGCGCTCCCTCTGGGCCCAATCCAGGATGGCGGTACAAAGGGCCCCGGATTGAGAAAAGAAGGCTATGTCCCCTTTAGGGGGTGAACTGGCAGCAAAGGTAGCATTAAGGCAGTGGTGGGTATTAATCACCCCAAGGCAGTTAGGGCCTATGACCCTCATTCCATATCTCTTTATCTTGCTCAGAAGTTCCTTCTCCCTGGCTGCCCCATCCACCCCGCTTTCCTTAAAACCACCGCTGATAATTACAGCGGAATAGATACCCTTCTGGGCACACTCATCAATTACCTCTAGAGTAAGCTGGGAAGGAAGGACTAAGACGGCTAGTTCTACACTATCCTCCACGGACTTTACGCTGGGATACGCCTTTAGGCCAAGGATGCTATCGGCCTTGGGATTAATAGGATATATCCTCCCCTGGAATCCATACTGGAGGATATTTTTGAGGACACTATGGCCCACCTTGTGTTCCTCCCTGGCTGCGCCTATTACTGCGATGGAGTTGGGCCGGAAGAAATGGTCTAGCATGATGGGGCTAATCTATCCTTAGAGTGTCTTTACCTTGACCTTCTTCAGGAGCCTAAGCACGTCCTCTTTGTGGCAGAGTTCCGTCCCTGGGCTAAGGGTGGCGGCTGTGCCTGCGGCCGTGGCAAAGATGGCCGCATCCCTGAGGGATTTGCCCTGCACCAGGCTAAAGACAAATCCCGCCACCAGAGAGTCTCCAGCCCCTATCCTGCTTACCACTTTCACATTAGGAGATATGCAGTGGAGAGAAATGTCCTTGCTTATTAGAACCAGGCCCTTCGGCCCCATGGAAACAAGTACAATCTCTATCCCCCTGGCATTTAACTCCCTACCTATCCTGACCACGTCCTTAATATCCCCCACTTTTCTCCCCACCAGCCTCCCCAGCTCGTGGATATTGGGTTTTATCATATAAGGCTGCGCCTCTATACCCAGGCGAAGGGGTTCACCATCGGCATCAAGGACAGCCTTTCCCCTCTGGTCGTTGACCACTTTTATAAGCTGGGCATAGATGTTAGGGGTTATATTTCTTGGCAGGCTTCCACTCATTACCAGGAAACTAGGAGGAGGACGGAGGAGGGAAATTTTATTGTATATCTCTGCTACGTCCTGGGGCCTGACCACAGGCCCTGGGGCGCTGAGGAGCATCTGGCGACCGCTCTTCTCGTCATTGACTATGATATTGGTACGGGTTTCTTCAGCTATCCTAATAAAGTCGCAGATTATCCCCTCGTTGATAAGCCGGCCCTGGAGTTCCAGCCCTCCAAAGCCCCCTATAAAACCCAGGGCAATGCTGTGGCCCCCAAGCTCCCTAATGGCCCTGGAAACGTCAATACCCTTACCCCCTGCATACCTCACCTCTGTCTTTATGCGGTTCAAATCATCGAACTTTATGTCCTCTACACTCACCGCCCTATCCAGGGCAGGGTTCAGGGTCAGAGTGTATATCATGCGGCTTTTAACCTAGAAATAATTGCCTTGAGAAAATCTGGCAGGTCAGAGGGACAGCGGGAACTTATCATGTTGCCATCTACTACCACCACCCTGTCTTCGTAAAGGGCCCCTGCATTCTGGAGGTCATCCTTTATGGCAAAAAAGCAGGTCATCTTCTTGCCCTTGACTATGCCAGCGGAGATGGGCACCCAGGCGCCGTGGCATATAGGGGCCACTACCTTACCCGCCTCCCCCATGGCCTTTACTACCTTTAATACCGCCTTGTATCTCCTGAGTTTATCTGGGGCATATCCACCTGGAATGACCACTACGTCAAAATCCTTCCAGTTTATATCCTCCACCCTGGCGTCGGCCTCCATAGGGTAGCCCTTCTTGCCGTGATAAGTTTTCTTCTCTGGACCAGCCACCACCACCTCTGCCCCTGCTTCTGTAAGGCGAAGCTTCGGATACCACGCCTCCAGGTCCTCATATTCGTCCTCTATAAGAATAAGGGCCTTCTTTCCCTTTAATTCCATTTCTTAACCCCCTAGACTTACAAAATAGAGTTCGCAAATTTTAATATAAAAATTCATAAGTATCCAGCTAAAAGTTGCCTCTGTAGCTAGTACAAAAGTTAACTTGACTTGCCTTCTAATATTTATTATTATATGTGAGCAACTATTCAACAATAGGATTTTTAACAATGCCCAGACTTACCAGAGAAGATGTCTGCCAGGCCCATTATATAGACCTCGAGAAGGTGCGGTACGTAAAGAAAAGGATGCAGGCCGACGGAGTTGTAAATAACCTGGCCTTGACCTTTCAGGTGCTAGGAGACCCTACCAGGATAAAGATAATATTTGCCCTTTCCCATAAGGAGCTCTGCGTCTGCGATCTGGCAGGCCTGTTAGGCCTAAGTAGCTCGGCCATCTCCCACCAGTTAAGGGTGCTCAGAAACATGCGTCTGGTAAAATACCACAAGGAAGGTAGGATTGCCTACTACTCCCTGGACGATGACCATATTGGCCGTATCTTCAAGGAAGGCCTCAGGCATGTGGAGGAGTTCTCTCCAGGCTAAACCATGAAAGAATCCCAAAAGGCTGTGGCCCTGAAGGTCCCTGGTATGGACTGCCAGGAGGAGGCCCAGCTTATAAGAAAAAAGCTCTCCTCTCTTAAAGGCGTCATACGCCTGGATATCCTGCTTTTATCCCAAGAGCTTAGGGTAAGGTATGACAGCGATGTATTAGACATGCAGCAGATAATAAAGGCCGTAGAAGAGACAGGTCTTACGGCCACGCTGATAGGGGAGCGCATCCCAAGAGAGATAGACCTGGGAAAGAGGTGGCAGCTAATACTTACTACCGTCTCAGGACTCTTCACCATATCTGGACTTACTCTCTTCCTTACAGGATTCCCTGCAGATATTACTATTCCCCTTTACCTAGTGGCCATGCTCTCTGGGGGCTTCAAAATAGCCCTCAAGGGGTTCAGGGCTCTGAGGGCCCTCAGCCCTGACATGAATTTTCTCATGACCGTCGCTGTCATTGGTGCGGCTGCTATCGGGGAGTGGGGAGAGGCGGCAACAATTATCTTCTTATTCGCCCTAGCCCAACTCCTTGAGTCCCACAGCATTGATAGGGCCAGGAAGGCCCTGCGTTCCCTAATGGCCCTTTCACCCCAGGAGGCCCTGGTAAGGAGAAATGGTGAGGAGGCCTCCCTCCCCTTAGAAGAAATCCAGATAGGGGAAACCATAATCATCAGGCCATCGGAGCGGATACCCCTGGACGGCGTGGTAGTAGGGGGATACTCTGAGGTAAACCAGGCCCCTATCACAGGAGAATCCGTCCCTGTAGAGAAATTCCCTGGATGCGATGTCTTTGCAGGAACCATCAACAGGGAAGGGGCCCTGGAGGTCCGTGTAACCCATGGGGTAAAGGACACCACCCTGGCACGAATCATCCACATGGTAGAGGAGTGTGAGGCCCAGAAGGCACCTTACCAGAGCTTCGTGGATAGGTTTGCAAGGATTTATACGCCCACTGTCATAGCCCTGGCCTTTCTAGTAGCCATAATACCACCCTATATCCTCCAGGTTCCCTTTACCCCATGGTTTTATAAGGGCCTTGTCCTCCTGGTGATATCCTGCCCTTGTGCCTTAGTAATAGCCACACCTGTTAGCCTCCTTTCTGGTATCACCTGTGCGGCCAGAAACGGGGTGCTAATAAAAGGGGGTGTCCACTTGGAAGAGGCAGGCCACATCAAGGTAATTGCCTTCGATAAAACAGGCACCCTGACCAAAGGGGCCCCAGAGGTCATAGATATCATCCCCTTAGACAGCCTCTCCCACGACGAACTCCTCCAGATAGCAGCCTCCATAGAGGCCAGGAGCGAACATCACCTGGCAGGGGCCATCCTCAGGAGGGCCAGGGAGGACGGCCTCAAGCTCCAGGAGGTCACCAACTTCAAAGCGGTACCAGGCAAGGGGGCCAGCGCTCAGATAGAGGAGAAGAACTACTGGATAGGAAACCTGAAACTCTCCAGGGAACTGGGTATATCCACATCCAGGGTAGAAACAATTCTCTCAGGCCTTCAGTCCCAGGGCAAAACCGTAATGCTGGTAGGAAGGGAGGACAGACTCCTGGGCACCATCACCGTGGCAGACGATATCCGCAAGGCCAGCCTGGAGGCCCTCCCATACTTGAAACAAAACGGCATAAAGAAGATCTTAATGCTCACAGGGGACAATAAGGGCACGGCCAGAGCCATTGCCCAAAAACTAGCCGTGGATGAGTATCTTGCAGAACTCTCCCCTGAGGAGAAGGTAGAGGCAGTAAGGGAGTGCATAAAGAGGCATGGCAAGACGGCCATGGTGGGAGACGGAGTAAACGATGCCCCTGCTATGGCCGTTGCTACCCTGGGCATAGCCATGGGAACGGCAGGGACGGATACTGCCCTGGAGACTGCCGATATTGCACTGATGGCCGATGACCTCCTGAAGCTCCCCTTTGCCCTGAGCCTTAGCCGACGCACCCTCAAAATCATCAAGCAGAATATAGCCTTTGCCCTCCTGGTGAAGGCCGCCTTCCTTGCCCTGGTAGCCCCAGGCTGGACCACCCTGTGGATGGCCGTGGGGGCGGATATGGGCGCATCACTATTGGTAATATTCAATGGCCTTAGGCTCTTGAAGCACACTCCTTAACAAAGGCAGGGCAACAAGCCCTGCCATACCCCGGGGATTACTTGATGAAGGCAATGGTCTTTTATGAACACGGAGGTATTGAAAAACTAAAATACACCCAGGTAGAGGAGCCCAGACCCTCCGCCAAGGAGGTAAAGATAAAGGTCAGGGCCTGTGGGCTTAATCACCTGGATATATGGGTGCGTGAGGGACTAAGGGGACCTGACATCCCTATGCCCCATATCCTTGGGAGCGAGGTGGCAGGCGAGATAGCTGAACTGGGCGAAGGGGTTGAGGGCTTGGAGAGGGGCGAGAGGGTATTAGTAGCCCCTGGCCTTTCCTGCAGGAGATGCAGGCACTGTCTCTCAGGAAATGACAGCCTGTGTAAGGACTTCAAGATAATGGGCTATCAAAAACAGGGGGGCTATGCGGAGTTTACCCTGGCACGGGCAGAGGATATTATACCCGTCTCCCAGGTGCTATCTTTTGAGGAGTGGGCCGCTGTACCCCTGGTCTTCCTCACTGCCTGGCATATGCTGGTAAGCCGTGGAGGGCTTGGCCCTGGGGAAGACGTCCTCATCCATGCCGCTGGCAGTGGTGTGGGCAGTGCGGCCATCCAGATAGCCAGCCTCTGCGGAGCCAGGGTCATCACCACCGTAGGTAGCAGGGAAAAGGTGGAGAAGGCCAGGGCCCTGGGTGCCCAGGAGGTAATAAATTACTCCGAAGAGGACTTTGTAGATGGGGTAAAGAGATTCACCCAGGGTAAAGGGGTGGAGTTGGTCTTTGAGCACATCGGGCAGGAGACCTGGGAAAAGAGCCTGGCCTGCCTTTCCCCAGGGGGGCGGATGGTGGTCTGCGGGGCCACTACTGGACCTCTGGGAACGGTAAATATCCCCTACCTATTTTTAAGACAACTCTCTATCCACGGATGCTATATGGGAAGCAGAAGGGAGCTTATGGATGTCCTCGGGCTCATGGAACAAGGTAGATTGAAGCCCGTGGTGGACAGCGTCTTTCCCCTCAAGGACGCCCCCCTGGCCCAGAAAAAGATGGAAGGAAGAAAATTCTTTGGTAAGATAGTCCTGAGGCCATGAGATGTGGAGAGGTCTCTTGTTGGGCACCTGTATACTTTATTCAGGGGTCTTATTGGCCCAGGGTAAAGACCCCCTTGTGGACCTAAGATGTTCTAAATGCCATACCCTAAAGCGTGTATTCATCATGTGTAAGTCGGAAAGTGAATGGAGAAACACCGTAGAAAAAATGATGAAAAAGAACCAGGAGTGGATTCAACCTGCCGAGGCAGAGCAGATTTTCAAGGAGATTCTAACACTACGAGCCGAACGTGTTCACACCATTTGTCAAGAAAGGAAGGACTACGAGAATACGCGACTCCTCTTTATAGACCGCTGTACTATGTGCCATAATATAAACCGAATACTATATCAAGATAAAACCCCTGAGGAATGGAAGGAGACAGTGGAGCGAATGTGTACTGAGGCTCGTGAATATATAACGGTTGAAGATGCTGAAAGGATATACAGTTTCCTAACCCAGAGGACCGAAGCAGTAAGAGAGGATATAGGGGCTAGGATATTCGTTGAGAAATGTATGATTTGCCACCCAGGGGAAAGAATCTTGCTAGAGACGCATGACCGCACGGATTGGCGTAAGATAGTAAAAAGATGTCAAGAAACAGCCTCCAAGACCTTCAAGGCTAGTTGGTTTATTCCCCATGAACTCGAACTTGTAGTAGACCTACTTGTAAAGACCCAAGGTCCTTCTTCTGAAAGGCACTAGTCCATACAATAGACAAAAACCCTGTGCCAGTCGGTCACTGTAGAATATGAAAGAAAATCGCAAGACTTGCCTCTGGCGCACCTGTTTACCTTGCAATCTTCCAACAGTTTCGACAAGATATCTACCAATATTTTTACTGCTGCCCGCCACCTTGCTTTTCCTCCTTACTTCCACCTGCCTGGGGCAAAAGGTGCAGGATGTCTCTGGCCTGTGGACCCTGAGGTTTAAAGGGGTAGAATCTCACTGTCAGAACGAGGCAGAAAACGGGCCTAAGCAAGGCACCTTTATCTTTCGTATAACACAAGAGGGTAATAATCTTTCCTCCACCTGGGTGGATGGAAACACTACTAACGTCCTCACAGGAAAGGTCAGCGGCTATATCGTTAATGCCACAGTACACGGGGTGTATCCAGAGAACTGCAGGGTGGTTACTGAGATAACAGGCGAGATTCTCGGAAAGGAGATAAAGGGCGGATATTCTGGCCGCGAGCTTAACTGCGAGACCTGTGTTTGGGAAGGGGATTTCACCGCAGAGATAACCAAGTAGTAGGGACATCCGCCTCAGGCGGACACAGCTATAGCCCAGGTAATCCAGCACCTGGCGGGCATTGAAAAATTTAGCTGCAACCCTAAAGGGTTGCCCTACAAAATCCCATTGTAGGGCAAGGCTTTAGCCTTGCATGGGCTGGTGCTACTTCTCTGTTCCTAGGCTGACCTTCTCGGTAGGAACCTCTAAGAGCTCCTTGGCAAACCTGGAAGGGATAGCAAAGTTGGAACCTGTAAAGCCAGTAAAGATACCGTAAGTGACACCAATCACTTTACCCGCACGGTCAAAGATAGGCCCACCGCTGCCACCGATAGTGGTCTGGGCATCAAAGACCAGCCTATCCTCTAGCATATCCGATACGTGTCCCTGGGTGGAAAGGGGTCTTACGAGGCTGCGCCTGGAGAGTTCAGAGGCCAACTCTAAGAAGCCCAGCTTCCTGCTGTAGACTAATTCATCTACCACGGCCTTTTCCATTCTGGCCAAGATGGCACTAATTCCAGCAGGATACCCAATCACCACCACGGGTTCTCCTACGGCAATGTCCCGAAAATCGAACTCCAGCACAGGGAGTTCCACCCCTCTGGTGTCCAACCTTGCCAGGGCCAGGTCAGCAGTATCTGAGACCCTCTCCACCTCCATGCGGAATGGTTCCTCTACACCAGGGAAAAAGGCCCTGAATTCTAAGAACTTTGGAGTAAAGCCGAGTTCCGCAGGGGCGTGCCTGCCAGGCATCCTCCACCAGGGCTGAGCTATGTGCCTATTGGTCAAGACTTTACCATCGGAACTCACCAGAAAACCGGTGCCCGTGTAGTCATAAGTTATAAGTGGCACGCCCGTTTCTGGTACCTCCTCTCCAAAATAGTAAGAACCCTGGATGAGGCAGACCCCACCGCTGAAATCCTTTATTATCTTTTCCGCCGCGATACCCTTGGCCTCCAGGGTCTCCAGCCTCTTGGCCTGATACTCCATCTTCTCCTCTAACTTCCTCGATGTGAAGAGACTAGGGACCGCAATCAGACTCAGGAGAAATACGAGGGCTAGCGCTACACGGAAGCGGAGAGAGGACTGGGTTAAGACCTCCCATACGAACTCCTTGAGGAAGATGCTGGCGGTAATTAAACCCCCAGCCCGCTGCTCCCGCGCTATGGCCAGGGAATCTGCAACCATCTCCCTGAAGGGCTTGCGGATGTCCCCCTTCTCGGGTTTCATCCTGAAGCGCACCTTTGGACCACCCAGCCCAAATTCAATCAAATCCCCATCCTGGAGGCCCTTCTCCTCTACCTGCTGATTGTTTACAAAGGTCCCCTTGACCAGGTCTTTTAGCAGATATTCGCCGTCCCTCCACTCTATCTGGGCATGAAATGGGGAGGTGCTCTTATCCAGGAGGGGATCAAAGCGCAGTTGGCTGTCTGGGTCTGTCCCCACCCTTATACTCTCTTCACCAAAGACTTCCGTCCTGCCCCGCTTGCTACCTGAGAGATGGACTATTAATACTTTCATGACAAAAAACCTCGTCCGCTAGACTCGTAACGCTCACTTAGGATTTGTATGCAATGCTTATGGTAGTTGCCTGATTCATCAGGCAGTCCGCCTTAGGCGGAAATAAATTGGGCAACTACTCGCATTACAGGCTTAGATAGACTGCTTCTGCTCACAGAAGCATCTGTAAATGGTATCAGCAAACTGCCGCAAGGCGCCTGCACCGCCGCCTAGCTCTTCAAGCTTCCTCCGAAAATCATCCATGCTGGCAAAGTGTTCTGAAATATAATGGGCCACGAAGGTCTCTGCCGTTATAAAATTTATCTCAGGCCCTTTGTTCTCTGGGCTTTGATATATCTTATATGCCACTATGTCTGTGACGGCCTTCAGGGCAATATTCTCGGCCTTAGTTATGCTCTCCTTCACCCTCTGGAAGGTGAGCTGTCTCTTCCGTGAAAAGTCTCTATCGATGACCTCGGCTAGCTCCTGAAGCCCCCTGGTGTCCTGAGAGATTTGGGAAAGCCTGTCCTGCAGGTCCTTCATATCCCTGAAATTCTCTGCAATGTATGCCCCAACAGCACCCTCTGCTATGATAAAGTTCTCCGCCGCGCCTCTGTGGTCAGGGGTTTGTGATATCCTGTAGGCCACTATATCTGTGATAGTCTTGAGGCTTATGTCCCTGCGAATCATATCCTTTATTGTACGCAGGTCTAATGGCATATACGACCCCTCCTTTTCAGGCCTCCAATTCTTTATCCTTTATATTATATCTTACATCAACTTATAATGCCATCCTAGTTCCGTCCTGTCACCCCGCCTGGGGCGGGCCTTGGGTAAGGGGCACAGCATGAGGGTGCCCTCATTGATTCTTCGCTTCGCTCAGAATGACAGATTGTAGGGAAGGGGTTTATCCCCTTCCGAAAGCGGCCTGTCGGCCCGCCAGGGCGGAGGCCCATAAAGGGCCTCCCTACGAGTTTTCCCTCTCAGTCAGGTTGTAACCGGGCTCTTTGATAGACGATGGGTAGGAGGTATTCCTTCCCTCCCCCTTCCCCCTCCCGCCGAGGGAGGGGGAGTTCTTAAGGTCTTTACCTTCAAAATAATGGAGACCTCTGAAAAAGTCGTTCCACCTGGATAGGCGGGGCTTTCTAGCCCCGTTTAATGCGGCCCTAGAAAGGGCCGCCTATCCATTTTGGTACTTTTGCAGAGGTCTCTAATGATAAGCTATGTCCGAACTCCTGTCCCAAGCTCAAAGATAACCTTTGAAAAATGGAACATAATTTGCTAACATTGTGTCTTCTTGGGGAGTTAAATGGTTAAATCTATAAAGACACAGTTTACCCTCCTCTTTGCACTGCTTGCCCTGGCACCCATAGCTATAATCTTCGCCGTCTACAGCCCTTCTGTAATGAAGGACCTAACCAGTAAGGCTGTAGAGGACTTGCAGTCCGTGGGTAAGGGCCAGGTCCATTTAATCTCCTTATGGATTACTCAAGAAGCAAGGGAGACTGCACTTATCGCGCTGTCTCCTCCTGTGCTGTCCCTCCTCAACCCCACCATAGCCAAAGAGCAAGCCGTAGGGGCAGAGCCCTACGGCTATAGCCCGGGTGCCCTGCCACCTGGGCTCTCTGAATTCCTTGCATCCGCTATGAAGGAGCATGCCTGCAAAGGCATATATATCCTGGACAAGGCAGGTACTTTAAAGGCCTCAACTGGGGATAAAGACCTCTCTCCCCCTGGAGAGGCATTGGAAAGGGCATCAAAGGGCCTGCCTGCCCTATGGGCCAGCTATGCTAAAGAGGGGGGAGCACTATTCATCTCAAGCCCTGTACGGATAAAGGCAGACCCGGTGGGTACAGTGGTGGCCAAAATAGACCTTTCCCAAATAACAGATGTCGTGAAAGACATTAATAGGGCAAGAATGGGAAAGAACTTTCTGGTGGATAGAACCGGTGCGATAGTGGCATGCCTTTGTCCAGAACCCGCTCCAGATATGATTAAAAATATTGGTAAAAAATTACTCGACCCATTAACAGGCTCCCTCACGGTAGGCGTAGAGGGTTGCATTACTGGTAAGGAAGGTAACTCCCCCTACGTCTACACAAATCATCTGGGAAAAACGGTGCTGGGGAGCTGGGGATGGCTTAAGGAACTGGATTTGGGAATCGTAGTAGAACCTGAGGCTGAAAGAATCTTTGAGCTCTCATCAGTGGTGAGGGGACGGTTGTGGTCGCTACTTCTTGTCATTGGGGTAGGTGTGGTCATAACGGCCGTCTTTATAGGCCGAAGGCTCTCTGAACCCCTCCAGGCCCTCACTACCACAGCACAGAAGATTGCCCAGGGTAATCTGAAAGAAAGGGCAGAGATAAAGTCCAAGGACGAAATAGGGGAGCTGGCCAGGTGCATTAACACTGTGGTAGATTCCCTCCAGAAAAAGAACGTAGAGCTCCAGGAGGCCAATGTGAAATTGGCCGAAACCTCTATAAGAGACGGTCTCACCGGGCTATACAACCACTACTTCTTCCAGGAGATTATAGGCTCTGAGTACCACCGCGCCAAGAGATACAACCTCCCACTGACCCTTCTCATGATAGACCTGGATAACTTCAAGGTAGTAAACGACACCTGCGGTCATCCCTTCGGCGACTTCGTACTGAAAGAGACCGCCAGGCTCATTGAAAGCTCTACCAGAGACACCGACATATCCTGCAGATACGGTGGGGAGGAATTCACCGTCCTCCTCCCCAATACAGAGGTAGCGGGTGCCTATGCCGTAGCAGAAAAGCTCAGGCAGTCCTTTGCCAGCCACACCTTCCATCGGGATGACCTGTCGACCAAGCTTACCATGACTGTGGGCATATCTACCTTGGCAGAGGGGGGGATAAACTCCAAAGACGACCTCACCAGGCATGCTGACAGCGCCCTTCTCGAAGGCAAGACCAGGGGTAGAAACATGGTGGTCTCCTGGCAAGAACTGGTAACCTGGGAAAAGATTACCGGCAGGGAAGAATATGAACTCTCTGAGCGCTACCGCCTTAGGTTTCAGTCTGCAGCAAGGGGTATAAAGAGGGCCTATATGGAGACCTCTATGGCCCTGGTAAAGGCCCTGGAGGCAAAAGACGGCTACACCGCCACCCACTCCTACCTAGTGGCAACCTACGCCGTCAGGTTCGCTGAAGAACTGAAAATTTCTCAAGAAAACATAGAGGTAATAAAATATGCCGCTATCCTCCATGATGTAGGAAAGATAGCCGTCCCGGATTATATCCTGAAAAAGGAGGAAGGGCTCACAGAGGAGGAATATGCCCTGGTAAAAAGGCACCCTGAACAAAGTGCACAGATAGTGGATGGGGTAGGTTTTCTCAAGAATGAATTGCCTATAATTCTCCACCACCAGGAGTGGTTTAATGGTCAGGGATACCCCCAGGGACTCAAAGGAACAGATATTCCACTAGGAGCCAGGATATTGGCTATCTGCGATGCCTACGAGGCCATGACCACCCACAGACCCTACCGAAAGACCATGGCCTCTG
>JAUQZZ010000013.1:18144-22640 GCA_030586765.1 Candidatus Brocadiales bacterium
GATGCCTACGAGGCCATGACCACCCACAGACCCTACCGAAAGACCATGGCCTCTGAGGCCGCCTTTGAAAAGCTGAGAGCGGGCGCAGGGACACAATTCGACCCCAACCTGATAGAGCCTTTCATAAAGGCCATAAAGAAGCTCCTGTCTACCACCAGGCGCATATACATACCACAACTAAACAAGATGGTGGACATTGCATAGGGAAATGCGACTTTGAGAGATATAATGAGCTTGTAGGGCAACCCCTTAGGGTTGCTCATCCTCTACGCAAGGCTAAAGCCTTGCCCTACAATAGACGGAGTCGAAGCCCCCTCCCTACGACTGACTGCTCGTGCCAGAGACAGACTGCCTCTATATGGTTGTCCATCCCAGGTTGCCGCAGGGCTTAAGCCCTGCGCCACCCAGGACTGGGAGATTTACGGACAGCGGTAGACAACGAAGTCGTGCCAAAGGCAGATGCGCCTCTGGCGCATTTTTACTTCGTTGAAGACATCAACGACCATAAAGGTCGTTGTCTACCGCTACGCTCACTACATGACGAGGTTTTATATCCCCATGGTCCTTAATAACTCAACCATCTTGTCCGTTTCCTGGGTAGGTGGGGCACAGGCACCAAAGGGAATACAAACATAGACCACGGGCCTACCATCAGGCCTGGCAGGATAAGGCAGTGAGGATTCCTCCGCAGGGTCATGTACGGTTACTATCTTTCCAGGTCGGTAGGCACCCAGGGCCGCCTTCCACAACCTGAGGGTCTCGGCATCGCCTTTCTTACCAATAATCACCGCATAAGTAGGCGCCTTCAGGTGATACTCCAGGGCAAGGGCGTAACTAGAGGCAAAGCGCCCGCTTTCTGAAGCAGAGCCGGCATATGCCTCAAGGGTCCGCTGGGAGGCCTCTCGATACTCCTTCTTATAGGTAATATAGAACAACCTATCCAACACCCTGGCTGCCACGGCGTTGCCAGCAGGGGTGGGTAGGTCTTCAAAGGGCTTCCTTGGGATGTCTCCGCTAAGATAATCAGCCGCTTCACCCCTCTGTATGGCGACCCTTTGAACCTGGGGGAGGTCAAAAAAGCCTCCCTTTGCGTCATCCCAGAAATCCTTGAGACAGTAGTCTACGATGTCTTGGGCTGTCTCCAGGTATCTCTTCTCCCCCGTGACCTCATAGGCCTCCAGGCAGGCCTCAGCCATGAAGACCTGGTCTTCTAGAAGACCCTGGCCCAGTGCCTGTCCCTCATGATAGGAATGATATAGACCCCTGCCCTTTTGATAAGCCTTTTCTAACATAAAATCCAGACTTTTCAGGGCAAAATCCTTTATCCCTTCTCCGCCTAAGGCGGATAAGAACTTGTAGGCCTCTAGATAGGCTGATACCATCATCCCGTTCCAATGGGCATATTTGTTTGTGTCCACAAAGGGCCTGGGGGGCCTATTCCTTGCCTCCAGCAGCTTCTCCCTTCCCCTCTTTATGAGCTCAAGCGTCTGGACTTGGGGTAGGTTTAGTTCTCCTGCAACCTCTGCTACCTCTTTTACCACCATTAAGACATTCTTAGCGGCATTGCGCTCCATCTCCCCTTCTGCCTCAATACCGTAATAAGACTTTATGGCTCGTGATTCCTGGGGCGTTAATACCCCGTCTACCTCCTCGGGGGTCCATGTGTAATAATCGCCGTCATCCCCCTTACCTATGTCGGCATCTTGAGAGGCATAAAAGCCCCCTAGCTCAGGGTCTGAGGCCTCACGGCGGATATAGTCTAGTATCTCTATAACCACCTCTTTATAAAGCTCATTGCCTGTGGCAGCATAGGCATGGACATAATTTTTTATCATCCCTGAATTCACGTAGGGCATCTTCTCGAAGTGAGGTACATGCCAGTGAGGGTCTACCGAGTAGCGGAAAAAACCTCCCCGAATGTGGTCTCTTATACCCCCCCCGGCCATGGCGTCCATGGTTCTGATTGCCACGTTAAGCAGGTCTTTATCCCCTTTTGGGAAGGCCATCAAGAGGGCAAGCTCCACAGCCCCTTCGTTGGGAAATTTTGCGCCAGAACCAAATCCCCCGTGGTGGGGGTCGAAGTCCTCCTTCAGGGCCTTGACCAGGCTATCCACCTGTTCGGGTGAGAGCGCGCCTGCCTTGGTTCCTGTCTCTGCAAGACTGAGGAGTTGCCTGTGGTGCTCCTCGGCCGTGGCAAGGACCCTTGAGCGCTCTTCTCTATACAGGAGTGCAATACGGGGCAGGAGTGTCTTAAGTCCTTCCCGTCCGAATTTGTCTTCTGGAGGAAAATAGGTGCCCCCAAAAAAGGCCTTGCCCTCAGGGGTCAAGAAGGCTGTGAGGGGCCAGCCTCCCTGGCCTGTAAGGGCGCTAACGGCCTCCTGATACCTGCGGTCCAGGTCTGGTCGCTCATCACGGTCTACTTTGATGGCTATAAAATATTTATTGATAAGCTCAGCCACCTCAGGGTCTTCGTAACTCTCCTCATCCATCACATGGCACCAGTGGCACCAGACAGCCCCAATGTCCAGGAGGATGGGCCTATCCATATCCTTCGCCCTAGCAAAGGCCCCTTCACCAAATTCGTACCAATCTATGGGCTGGTACCTTGCGCTCCTCAGATAGGGGCTAGTAGAAAGGGCCAGGCGGTTCTCTTTTCGATCTCCCATCGAATCACCTTTTTCTTCTGTGTATAAACCACCAGGATAAAAAACTATGTTCAAAAGTACTGCAAAGGCAAATATAAGTTTCAGCATAGCATTTTGAGAGTCCTGAAAAGGTCTACGATTTCTTTAATTCTCCCCTCCCTTGACGGGAGGGGGTAGGGAGAGGGTGGCGGACTGATTTACTCATGTCCATCTCAGATAGGTATATATGTATCAGGGGTTTAATAATCACCCCCACCGTTCGGCTGAGCTCACGGCCGAAGCCCTTTCCCTCCCCCATCCCGCCTGAGGCGGGTCTGTGAGTAGCTCCAGGGTCGCCCCAGGCGACAAGTGGGAGGGAACGTCTATTTGGCCCCTATAGATAGAAATTTCACAGAGGTCTCATTTTATTTAAACAATCTTGATTGGTTCTGCTATAATATTTAAAATTATGAATCCAGGTCTTCTGAAATCAATTATACGGAGGAAAGAATGAAAAAGATAGAGGCGATAATCCGTCCTGAGAAGTTTGATGCAGTGAGAACGGCCTTGCATGATGCTGGATACCACGGTCTTACAGTAACCTCTGTGTCTGGTTTTGGCGAGCAAAGGGGGCCTGTAAGGATTTGGCGCGGCAGGTCTTTCAGTAGTGAATCTGTGCAGAGGACTGAGCTAGAGATTGTAGTACCCGATACCGAGGCGGATAAGGTAGTAAGCATAATATCAGAAAACGCAAGGACCGGCCAGCCAGGCGATGGCAGAATCTATGTATCAGATGTAGATACTGCGGTACATATAAGGACAGGAACCGTCCATACCGGGGTGGAAGAGGAAAAGGGCATGTAGGTGCCCGTGGTTTTTCTAAAATAGCGGACTCTCTCAATTTATTGTCCGCTCGACAATTAGTAGCCGCAGGCTTTAGCCTGCGTACCACGCACCCATAAAGGGTGCGGCTACGTCTGACTGGTGGCTGTGGTGATAGACCAGTAAAATAAGTCAAGAGAAAAATCGGTATAGCGATTAACCAAGTTTTATGTTCAGCTTTTTGCATTGCTTAAAGTAATAAGACTCTTGTGTCTCTGAACAAAAAAATCGCAAAGGCGATAGAGAATATAAAAAAGAGATTATCGAGTATGGGCATAAACCCTACTCAACTAGCAAAAAAGGTAGGGATAGGGCAGAGTACATTAGCAGAAATCCTGGCGGGGGCTAAAGACCCCAGGTTGAGTACCATCCTCAAGATTGCCCAGGGACTTAACTGCAACGTAGGAGAACTCCTTGAGGAAGAGAAAAGGCCAAAAGTTACTCCAGAAATTGTTGCAGAATCAGTAGCAAGATATGCTGAAGAAGCTGGTTCTATTATCGTCCCTTTGCTTCCTGATGATGTCGCTGGAAGGATTCCTCTGGAGGCAAGAGATGTAACTTTCTATTCCTCAGAAGATTATTGCGTAGTCCCACGAGATTGGGTCAAAGACCCGAAGAGTGTTTTCTGCCTAAGGACAAAAGGCTCAAGTATGGAACCAATTATCCATGATAAAAGTATTGTGGCCATTAATATGGCAGAGAAAGATCCACAAAATCTTTATGGAAAAATAGCCGCTGTCAAAGTAGAGGATGGTTGCGCTATTCGGAGGATTTATCTATATGGGGAAGAGCTCCACTGCATTCCAGATAACCCGCTTGGTCCGGAAAATCGTCCTTACTACTTCAACATTTCAAAGGTAAAGAACCCCATTATTGGTAAAGTAGTTTGGGTGTGGATAAATCTTAATTAAAAAATCGGTAAGGTGGAAAGAGATTGGTACCCCCATGGGGATTTGAACCCCAGTCTCCAGGCTGAGAACCTGGCATCCT
>JAUQZZ010000118.1 GCA_030586765.1 Candidatus Brocadiales bacterium
CCTCTAGAAAAGAGCGCGTGTGGGTCCCCGAGCACATGGAGGGCGACCGCAGAGTCGAGGGCCACTACGAGGAGAAGGTCGTCCCAGACGGCTACTGGCAGGAATACGAAGAGAAGGTCTGGGTTCCTGACCACTACGAATAACCTTTTTCCTGCTTTTTAACTATTTAATAAAGGATAAAAGGAATGATAGAGGATTTTCGTTCTTCTGTCATTCCTTTTTGTTTTTGGTTATGAAAGAAGCGCACATAGAAAAGCCCTGGTATGCTGGCGGTCTGCGCTTTCGGTGTCAGCGGTGTGGTAATTGTTGCCGGGGTGAACCTGGTTATATCTGGATAAATCAGCAAGAGATGCGGGTCACAGCTAAATACCTGAGCCTCTCTCTGGAGGAATTTGGTATCGGGTATCTCAGAAAGGTGGGCCGCAGATACAGCCTCCTGGAATATCCACAAGGTGACTGCATCATGTACTCACTGGGATGTTCCATATATCCAGTAAGGCCCAGGCAATGCCGTACCTTCCCCTTTTGGCCGTCAAATCTCAGGAGTAAGGAGGCCTGGGAGGCCCTAAAGGAGTTTTGCCCTGGGGTAGATAAAGGGCCCCTTTATACCTTTCAGAAAATAGAAGGGTTATCTTGCTTGTAGCTTCTGAATCCTCAAGCAACGTCTTCTCCTTTGCAAACCTTAAACGGATTTCCACCAAACTGATAGCGATTGGTAGACAACGATGTTTTACATCGTTGAAAGGGTATATTTCCATAAAGAAGTATCAACGACCATAAAGGTCATTGGCTCGTGAAAATAGAAGGATTGTCCTGCTTGTAGCCCTGCGTATGGCAGAGAGGCTGACTGTCCGTTTCCCTTCTTGACGATAATCAAAAACTTATTGACTCCCTCCCAAAGAAGGAATATACTGGATATGTTATTGAGACTCATTTTCAACAATCCTAAGCAATCAAAGATGTTCAAGCGCAAGAAAAAGGGTCAAAAAACCAAGCCCCATCCTTCTACCTCTACCGTAGCCCTGGTAGGTAACCCCAACGTCGGCAAGAGTGCCATCTTCAACCTCCTTACAGGGAGCTATGTTGTTGTATCTAACTATCCAGGTACCACTGTAGAGGTTTCCAGAGGTATATGCCGACGTATAGATGGCGTGGTGGAGATCGTTGATACCCCGGGGGTGAACAGTCTCATCCCCCAATCGGAGGACGAAAGGGTGGCCAGGGACATGCTCCTTGAGGGGGAAAAGAAGGTAATCCAGGTAGCCGACGCCAAGAACCTCCGCAGGGCCCTCCTCATTACTACGCAACTGGCCGAGATGGGTCTGCCCATGGTATTAGACCTCAACATGTGGGATGAGTCTATGGAGCGGGGTATCCATGTAGATACCGAAGGGTTGGAAAGGATACTGGGAATTCCAGTAGTAAAGACTGTAGCCACAGAGAAGAGGGGTATGGGGGGTTTGCTTCAAGCTGTGTCCCTGGCAAGGAGGCCCACCCTGAAGGTGGACTACGGGCAAGAAATAGAGGAGGGCATAGGCAGGATAGAGGCCATAATACCCGATGGAGCAGGCAAAAGGGCCCTGGCCCTGATGCTCTTGGCTGGTGACCCCAGCTTAGAAAAGAGAATAAAGGGTGAACTTCCGAAGAATTCACTACAAGAGATTCACAAGATAAGGGACGCCCTCCAGAGCAGGTTTGGTGACCCTTTGAGTTACATAATCGGCAGGAGGCGGGGCGCCTTTGTAGACAAGCTGGTAATGCAGGTGGTGCATCTGGTGCCCAAGAAGGCGGAGTCTAATCGTATCCTGCGTGCCTCCTTCTTTTTCGCCCTGGTACCCCTTCTATCCTTTGCCCTGGGGTACAAAATTATGGACTTGATACTCTTCATGGTCTTGAGGCAGTTCCCTCTCCCTGGCCCCCTGGACCTTATCCTGAGGCTTATAAGCGGTACTGCCTCCTGTGTGCTCCTCTCCCTGCATCTCTACAGGAAAGACCTGCGTACCAAGAGGACCGTCTCGGAGGTATTAGGGGACGTCGCTATGCACCCCGTAGCTGCCTATCCTATACTCATCGTAGCTCTTTGGCTGATATATAAACTGGTGGGTGTCTTCGGTGCAGGCGTATGCGTGGACTTCCTGGAAGACAAGTTCTTTGGACAGGCGGGCCAGCCCTCAGGGGGCTTTGACCTATGGGTGGCTGTGCCCTTTACCAGCATAGAATATACACTTACCCACGTAAACTTTCAGGGCCTTAACTACTACTTAGGCCTCCTGGCCAATAAGATAGTTAGCACCCAGAACCTTGCCTACGAACTCTTCCTTGACAGCAAGGCCGGCCTCATCCAGGTGGGCCTCACCTATGCCCTGGCCATAGTTTTCCCCATCGTGGGCTTCTTCTTCCTGGCCTTTGGCCTTATGGAAGACAGCGGCTACCTGCCCCGCCTGGCCGTGATGCTAGACAGGCTCTTTAAGAAGATAGGCCTTACCGGGAAGGCGGTACTTCCTATGGTCCTGGGCCTGGGTTGCGGTACTATGGCTGTCCTGACCACCAGGATACTGGATACAAAAAAGGAACGCCTGATATCCACACTCTTATTAGCCCTGGCCATCCCTTGCTCCGCACAGCTAGGGGTTATCTCCTTTGTGCTGGGGAGAATCTCCGGGCTATACTTTGCCCTCTATATCTTCGTCATTGGCTGCCAGCTGTTACTGGTGGGCTTCGTGGCCTCAAAGATACTGCCTGGGGCACGCTCCGATTTTCTCCTGGAGGTGCCTCCCTTCAGACTCCCCAAGTTCTCCAATATCCTTATCAAAACGGCCTATCGGGTGAAGTGGTTTCTAAAAGAGGCAGTGCCCCTCTTCCTCCTGGGTACTCTGGGGCTCTTCGTGGCCACCAAACTGGGGGTCTTAAAGTATATGGAGATGGCTGGCAGGCCCGTGGTGGGGCTACTGGACTTGCCCCCAGAGACCACAGAGGGCTTCCTCCTTGGCTTCCTCAGGAGGGATTACGGGGCAGTAAGCATATTCAAGGCCTTAGAAAGCACCCGTGGTGGCCTGGGTCCTGACCCCATACAGCTTCTGGTGTCCCTGGTAGTCATCACCCTCTTTGTCCCTTGCCTGGCCAGCTTTTTTGTTATAATTAAGGAAAGGGGTCCTATTAAGGCCATGCTGATAATGACCTTTATAATACCCTATGCCTTTCTGGTGGGTGGCATGCTGAATCTGATACTGCGTGCCTTTTAGGAGCGTCTATATGAGAGAACCACGGGTGGAAGAACTACTGGAGCATATATGGACCTACGAAGAGGAGTCCAGTGGTAGGGCAGACAAGGGTATGGTCTCCCAGTGGATCAGCGCCGATGCCGTAGAGGCCGTCCTGGAGGATATGCAGCGCCAGGGCCTTATATATCTGTACAACTCTCTGATAGTGCTCAGTGCCGAAGGTCGGAAGGAGGCAGAGCAGGTGGTCAGACGCCACCGCCTTGCAGAAAGGCTCCTGAAGGACGTCCTGGAGGTGGGGCACGATGTCATGGACTCCAGCGCCTGTGAGTTCGAACACTTTCTCAGCGAAGAGGTCACCACCAGCATCTGCACACTCCTTGGTCACCCAGTTAGATGCCCCCACGGGAAACTTATACCCCCTGGGGAGTGTTGCCAGCGGGCAAGAAAGATGTTGCGGCCCCTGGTGCTTCCTTTATCTGAACTTTCCTCAGGGGAAGTAGGAAAGATTGCCTATATTGTTACAAGGCATCACCTCAGGCTGGACAGGCTTTCTGCCATGGGACTGCTACCAGGGACTGTAATCAGGCTCCATCAAAGACAGCCTGCCCTGGTCATACAAATGGGAGAGACCCAGATAGCCCTGGACGAAGATGTTGCTACGGACATCTACGTCCGGCGCCTCTCCTAACTGTCACCCCGAGCGTAGCGAAGGGTCTAGATTCTTCGTCCGCCAAAGGCGAATCTACCTCTGGCATGACCGTTCCTACGTTTTTGCTGTCATTCTGAGCCCGCCTGAGGCTATTTGCTGTAGGGCAAACCTTTAGGTTTGCAAGGCTAAAGCCTTGCCCTACTCCCTCCGAACTGTAGCGCAGACCTTCAGGCTCGCCGGAGGCGAGTCTGCCTATGGCATGGTCTGCCAGTGGCAGGGCTAAAGCCCTGCGCTACAAAGGATTTATCTGAAGGCCATAAAGGCCCTCCCTACAGGCGGTCAAAAGGACTGGAAAAAGCAATTGTAGCCGCACCCTTTATGGGTGCGTGTAACGCAGTAAATGTAGGGACAGGGCTTGTCCCTGTCCGACGGACAGCTCTACCCCTAACCCTTGACACAGGTTGCTGAATATGGTATCCTCCGTCACTGTTTGGGGTGGCGCCTCATTTATAATTCTCTTTACAAAAATGTTATACCCAACTATCCTCCTATCCCTTGCAGTATTTTTTTGTCTATGCGGCCAAGGCCCCTTCTTAACACTAAAATCCTTAAAGGCAGAACCTGCCAGTGAAACTTCCCAGGAAGAAACTATCTCTAAGGGGGATATAATCTTTAAGGTGGAGGCAGAAAAGCCCAGGAAGGAAAAGGTTCCACCTTCCACCACGCCTATCAGCGAGAAAAAGACCTCTCCCCCTGTAGAACCTGCCACGGAAAAAAAGCCTTCGACCCCGGTACAGCAATCAGCTAGCGAGAAAAAGACCACGCCCCCAGTTCAACAGGCTGCTATGGAAAAAAAGCCCTCGTCCCCAGCGCATCAACCTGTTAGTGAGACAAAGGCCCTGACTCAAGGAGGAAAGCCTGCTGGAAAAGAAAAGACACCGACGGTAATAGAATCTCCCCTTAAAGAGAAGCAAGACCAGCTTGTTGAATCGCCTGTACAAGAAAAGCCCAAAGGGCAGGAACCCCTCCAGCCTGCCCCCCCAGGGCTAGCAGGCCAGAGTAAGGTCCAGGACGCGGTAAACGTCTCTCAAGATTCTCTGCAAGAACTCCTACAGCAGGCATACGAGTGCATGGAGAAGGACAAGAAGTACGAGGCCAGAAGCTTCTACTCCAGGGCCCTGCTCCTGGAAACCTCGGCAGAGAGGCGTCAACTCCTCAAAAAACACTTGGATGAACTTAACCAAGCGTTGGTCTTTTCTCCTGGCATCGGTCCAGACTCTATCATTTACACTGTTAAGCCCGGGGATACTCTCGTCAAGATTGCAAAGGCCAACAATACCACTCCAGAGCTTATTATGAGATTGAACAGAAAGGGCAGTACGAAGATCCTACCTCAAGAGCCCTTGAAGATACTCCACGGTAAGGTAAGTCTCCTGGTAGATAAGAGCGACTTTACCTTGACCCTGCTCCTGGACGGTAACTATATTAAGCAATACCCAATAGGAACCGGGAAGAACGATAAGACCCCGGAAGGCAAGTTCATTATTGAGAACAGGATAAAGGACCCTGTTTGGTACGCCCCTGAAGGTGTCTATCCCTTCGGACACCCACAGAATATCCTTGGTACCAGGTGGCTGGGATTCCAGGACATGCCTGGCCTTACTGGCTACGGCATCCATGGTACTACTGAGCCCGAGAGTGTTGGCTCGGAATCCTCAAATGGATGCATAAGGATGCTAAATAAGGACGTGGAAGAACTCTTCGACTTTGTAACAGAAGGTACAGAGGTCGTTGTCAAAAAGTAGGGCAAACCTTTAGGTTCGTCCGCCTTAGGCGGACTAAAGCCTTGCCCTACAGGGCTCGATAAATCGAGTAACTAAAATTAATCAACTTTTGCCCATGGGCATTTTATATACCAAAGAACCTTTAGAAAGATACCTGGCAGATGCCGCTTCTGGCACACCCACCCCTGGCGGGGGCAGTGTCTCTGCCCTGGCAGGGGCACTGGCCACTACTATGGCCAGTATGTCTATCAACCTCACCCTGGGAAGGCCTGAGTTTAAAGAGGTAGAACCCCTACTGAAGGAGTTGAGTGGGGAGTTTGAGGAGAAACGTAAGGAGATGCTTCATCTAATGCATCAAGACATGGAGGCATATCAAGGGGTCATGAGGGCCTACCGTC
>JAUQZZ010000119.1 GCA_030586765.1 Candidatus Brocadiales bacterium
CTTCAAAGACATCGGAGAGTCGTTTCAGGAATATTAGGGGCAAGATATATTCCTTATACTTTGGGGCGTCTATTTCTCCCCTAATCTTGCATGCGGCTTCCCAAAGCCAGTTTTCCAGGGTAGATGTATCTAGGTTATTTAGAGCCATCTTGGCTATTATTTTATTTATTTAAGGGCCGCAAGCTAGAAGATTCTGTCTCTTTAGCTATTCAACTGGATTATAGCCCGAACCCCCCAGGGGATGACATCTCAAGAGGCGCCCTAAACCCTTCAGGATACCAAAGAGTAGTCCATCCTTTTCTATCGCCTCCACCGTATACTGGGAACAGCTAGGGAAGTAGCGGCAGGAGGGCGGTAGAAGGGGTGCCAGGAGGCATTGATAGGCCCTAATAAGGACAATAACACAGCTCTTCATCTTGACCCCTTCATCTGGCCCACCAGTTTTTTAAAATCCTCTTCCACCCTTCTTAGCGTGGTAGGGAAACCCTTCCTGGGTATTAGAACCAGGTCTACACCAGGCCCAAGGCTGGTTTTATTTAACCTGTAACACTCCCTGAGCAGGCGCCTGATGCGATTCCGCACTACAGAGGTGCCCAGCTTCTTACTTGTAACTATACCTAAGCGGGTATAGGCCAAAGAGTTAGAAAGGACGTAAGCCTTCAGGCCACCTCCCCTAACGGCCTTGCCATCCTGAAAGACCTTATCAAAATCCTTCCTCTTCCTTAACCTCTCCTCCTTGGGAAGCCCTTTCTCTAATGGGGTTGTATCATTCATGACCTCTACCCTGTAAGCCAATCTTATATTAATAACTTCTTGGGCCTTCTGCAAGTCCTTTAATGCATATGTAATCTGGACCTTATGCAGCGCCTCAAGCCTCCTGTAGTGATGAATCTATCGTACTGCCTGAACTCATGTCTAAAGGTCAGTATTCTGTATTGACAATCCCATACAGCTAGTTAAACTTATAAAGTTGTCTCCACATTACCCACGTCCAGAACAGGTACTAGAGAAGAGAGGACATGTTTGTAAGGACTGTAGAGACCAGGGCTGGCAGTAAGACCCACCGTTATCTCAGGGTGGTAGAGAACTACAGGGCCGATGGAAAGGTAAAACAGCGGGTAATCTTAAATCTTGGAAACCTAGAAAAGATAAGGCCCGGACTGCCCGTTATAGCTAAGGCCCTGAGCAGGTATTCGGGGACAAGCCTTTTCAACCTTAAGGAGATAAATTGTGAGAAGGCGAGGGAGTATGGAAACATACTCCTCTTGAAGAAGCTCTGGAAGGACCTGGGGATGGAGACTGCATTGCATGACCCACCCTTCCCGGAAGGGGAGGCTTATATAATGGCCATGGTCTTCCAGTGCCTCCTGAGCCCCAGGGGTAACCTGTCTCTCCACCAATGGCTCCAGAGGGTCTACCTGCCAGACCTGGACAAGTCCACCATAAAAATTGGTGGCCGCCAGAGGCGCCCCTGCCCGCCTCAGGCGGGATTCGCCTATCCTTTTGGCGAACCTCCCACATCCAAAAAAGTATTAGCCCTGTTCAGATATATGGGGAAGGAGGGTGTACAAAGGGAATCCTTTAAAAGATTAAAAGACTGCTATAAAGGTTCCCGTTCTCACTATCTCATATCCTGTCTTCCTGCCATTACAGGGAGTACAGAGAGCCAAGGGCTATCTTTGGCCGTCCTCAGCGCAGGAGGTATACCCAGGTCCTTCACTCTCTATGGAGGTAAAGCAGACAGCACCTTTATAAGAGAAATCCTCCAGGGACTAGGGAAGCGCAAGGCGATCTTTGTGTGTCACGGTTTTAACCTTAAGAAGACGTCCCTGAATTTTCTGCGAAAGAGGGGCATAAGTTACATGGTCTTCTACGGGGTGCGAAAGAGTGTGGGTATTGATAACCTATTGTCTAGAAGGGGGAGTCCTTCCACCTGGCGTATTAAGATAAGAAAAGGTCGGGGGCAGAGATTGTACATGGTACACGACAACTCTTCCCAGGAAGGAAAACCCCATTGTGTCTTCAGGACTAACATCCCTGGCCGACCCTCTGCATCGGATGCAATAAGGGCATACAGGGAGCTTCTGGAATGGGAAAATGCCCTGGGTGAAATAAGACCCCCCAGCCAGGTTCTTTCTCATGAAGTATCCAAGAAGGGCTATATCTGGATGTGTTTCCTGGCCTACGCCTTGAAGAAGATACTGGCAAAGAGGCTTCTCCTGGGGGGCATCGAGATGACGCCCCTGGAATTATTAGAAAGGTTAAAGGACATCAAGATAGTAACAAACCGCGTAGCGGGCGAGAGGCTCAATTACGTAACCAGAATAGCTCGCAGGGATAGAGAGCTGCTAAGTACCTTAGGTATAGGAAGGCTCAGGAGGACCACGCAACCACATTATCTAAAACTGTAGTCGCTCGATTTGTCGAGATTGTAGGGCAAGGCTTTAGCCTTGCCTGTGCAAACCTAAAGGTTTGCCCTACGACACCATAAATGGGGCAACTACTATACTATATTCCCCAGGATAAGCCAAGACCCAGATGATTGCTACACTCCTAGCCCTTCTAAGCCTTCTCTTTGCGGCCGTTGCCTATTTCCGTGCCAGGATTAAACTCTGCCTTCTCTTTCTCCTGGCCTTTTATGCCCTGAGCCTGTGGGTTTCCTATGAACTTTTCTGTCCTGACCACAGGATAATATACTACCTCTTTGCAGGCATCTTTGTCATGCTTCCCTTATCCCTGCTGATAGCCTTTGCCCTGGACGTTAGGTATGGATGGTTCTGCCTTGATATGTCCTATGCCTGGGGGGTAGTCTGGGCCTTTGCCCCCGTCCTGCTGGGAATTGACCTCGTAGGAATGGCCCTTAGATTACTTGCGCCATAGGCGTCCGCCTGAGGCGGATAGGTTAGCTTTTTAGGGAGAAGAACTTGAAGGATAAGCTCACCAAACAAATCAGCGAATCCACTCCGCCTAAGGCGGAGGGTGGAAAGATATTTATTAGCGCAGGGGAGCCTTCCGGGGATATCCACGGCTCGAATCTTATGCTAGAGGTCTTGAAGAGGGAGCCTGGGGTGGAATTCTATGGTCTTGGTAGGCACCGCATGGTGGAGGCAGGGCTCAGGTGCCTCCATCCCATGGATAACCACTCTGTCATGTGGGCCCACATCCTGGGCAGGATACCTACCCTGTGGCAGATATATCAAGACTGCAAGGAATTCTTTAAGGCCCAGAGGCCCAGCTCGGTGGTCTTGATAGACTACGCAGGTTTCAACTTCTATCTGGCCCAGGCCGCCTCTAGACTGGATATACCAGTCCTTTACTACATAAGCCCCCAGCTCTGGGCCCATGGGGCCTGGAGGGTGAAAAAGTTAAAGAGGATGGTAAAGAAGGTACTGGTCATATATCCCTTTGAAGAAGATTTCTATTCCAGGGCAGGCATACCAGTACGTTACGTAGGCCATCCCCTCTTTGACGAACTGGCAAAGAGGACTATTAATACAGAGATGGTTCACCATCTTAAGGAAAAAGGGAAAAACCTTATCTCATTACTTCCTGGAAGTAGGGAGCAAGAGGTGGCAAAACTCCTCCCCATATTCTTGAAGGCCGCCCAAGCTATCCAGAAGAAACTTCCACAATCTCACTTTACTATCTCCTGCCCTCATGTGAAAGTTATGCCTATGATGGAGTCACAGTTGCGGCAGTCGGGGGTCAGTGCAGAAATAGTGTTGGGCCATCTCTCGGAGTTGATAGAGGCCTCCGACCTCTGCATAACCGGCTCTGGCACAGTTACCCTGGAAATAGCCGCCCATCTCAGGCCTATGGTGATAGCCTACCGCATCACCCCTTTTGCCTACTTCGTGGCAAGGCCCTACATGGAGACCCCGTATCTGAGCCTCGTTAATAAGATGGCAGAAAGCCACCTTGTCCCTGAAAGGCTCATGTATAGGGACGATTATCAGTGGATTGCCGATAGGGCCGTAGAACTGATTCTAGATAAAGACAGAAGAGATTTTGTGGTAAGAGGCCTGGAAAAGGTGAAGGGGCAAATAGGTATCCCTGGGGCCTCGGCACGGGCGGCCCAGGAGGTCTTAAAGATGATGAAAGGAAAGTAGGGGCACGACATGTAGTGCCCTTAGCTGCCTTTTACAGAAGGAGAGGGTGCCGCAGGGCTTAAGTTCGCCGGAGGCGAATCTGCCTCTGGCATGACCCTGCGGCACCCCTTTTAATCCTTAGTCTTCTCCCGAGCAGGCTCTGTATCTTCATCCTCTCTCTCGATGAGGTCCTCTAGCTCTTCTATAAGACCTCTAAGTGTTTCCTTCATAGAATCCATTATATGCCCTAACTTTTCCTCTTCCTTTGTATAATCAGTTAAAGGCCTTAGCTCTTCCACAGTCATCTTTTCTACCTTCCCGGGGCTATAGCTGAGCCTTGGACCAACCCAGACCAGCCATAAAAAGAGACATCCCGCGGTTACCGCTGCCATAGTAAAGGGAAGACCCATCTTTGCAAATTCCCAGACAGAAACAACGATGCCCCTACTACGTAGCATACCTACAGCTACCATGTTGGCAGAGGCCCCAAAGGGGGAGATATTGCCTCCCAGGCATGCCCCCAGAAGGAGGCCAAAAATCAAGAGTGCAGGAGGGCCATGTATATCCCAGGCCACCCTGTCTACTACAGGGAGCATTATCATTACATAAGGGATGTTATCCATAAAGGCGGAAAAGATTACAGAAAGCCCTATTATAGTGATGTAGGCCCTGAGGAGGTTTTCTCCAGAGGCCTTTTCCACCAAACTTGTAATTACATCAATCCAGCCTGTAATGGAGAGCCCTCCTACGAGGACGAAGACTCCCATGAGAAACAGCCCCGTATCCCAGTCCAGTCCCTTTATGAAGTCCCTGGCCCCGCCCTTCCATTTAAACTTGTAAAGGAGTAATCCTACCAAACCAAAGGTCATGCATATGGAGCCGTTCTTGTAAGGAAAGTCCGTCCTCCAGAAAGAGGCCAGGGCCAGGCTAAAAACAAGCCCCCCAAGAAGCCCCGCCGGTACCCAGGAACGCACCCTCTCTACCTTTACGGGCTCTCGGGGCCTAACGACCCTCCTGAAGAAGAAATAAAGCACCCCAAGGGATGCCAGTGCCCCGGCCTGGACGGCAAAAAATATACCTGGCCTACCCCCATAAAAAAAGAAGTCGTCGAAGGACATCTTTGCATAGCCGGCTAATATCATACTGGGAGAATCACCAATGAGGGTGCCCGTCCCCTGGAGGTTAGAGCACACGGCCAAAGCAATCAAAAGCATTTGGGGCTTTATCTTTAACCTTTCTGTTATTCTCAGGGCTATAGGGGCTACAATGAGCACAGTGGCCACATTCTCCAGAAAGATGGATAAAAAACTTGTCAGCCCGCATAAAGAGAGCATAGCCCAGGAAGCTCTTTTGGTCCTATTAACGATATGTTCAGCCAGAACGGAAGGCAGGCGGGAAAAGATAAGCAGTTCGGCAATAATCATTGCCCCTGTAAAGACCCCCATCACATTCCAGTTTATGGACCAGAAGGCCTGCCCAGGATACATCACCCCGAGAAGTACAAGTAAAAGTGCCCCTGCACAGGCACACCAGCTCCTCCTTACAGGGAAAAAGACGAAGCCAGCATAGCAAGCCAAAAATATTCCCAGGCAGAGGTATTTTTCCATGGTCTTCTAAATATTTTATTTTACAAGACCTACTAAGTTTTTATAATATAAAAATCTCTGGAAAACCCTACTTACATGTCATTCTGAGGGAGCGAAGTCCGCCTTAGGCGGAAAGAATCTCTTAAAAGGCTAGATTCTTCGCTTCGCTCAGAATGACACAGGGTACTGGAGCGACTTTTGCAGAGCTCTCATTTTATAGAAATGGCATTTCAATAGGTTAGGATTATGAGTGGTCTCCAGGCAGGCATAGCCGCATTAGCCATTACCTTCCTTTTTGGGCTAGTCTTTGGTATTCATGTGCTGTACAGGCG
>JAUQZZ010000120.1 GCA_030586765.1 Candidatus Brocadiales bacterium
CCTCTTTGCAACTCCCAGAATCATCTTTGAGAGGGTATTGTGGAACCTTGCCGAAATGACACCCGTGTCTAGCCCCTTACCCATGTCATCCACTATCCCAGATACAACTGGCCTCCAGTCAATTATGACCGCCTCACCCCCGCTGAGAGAAAAGTCGTAGTATGCGGAAATCCCCTGGCTGGCCCTGAACTCAAGTTCCATGGCAGCCTGCCCCTCAAAGGTCGTCTTATGCCTTACACCAAGGAGGGATGAGACCGCATCGAATAATCTCCCAGCGCTAGAGGTCCTGGGTGAATTTACTTCCTTCTTAATCATTTCCAGGAGTAGTTTAAGCTCCTTCGCCTGAAAAGATGATATGGCAGGGACCCTGTGGAGGGACTCGGTCTCCTTACCAAAGGTCTCGTAAAGTACAGAGAGTGCGCTTCTTCGGGGTTCCTTCACCGATGCCTCAGAACCAGGGAGACTAAAGGTCTTGAGGTGACCCACTCTCTTGAAGGACGTATAGTCGGCCACCAGAAACTCTCCACCCCAGATGGTTCCATCCATTCCATAACCCGTGCCGTCCCATGCAACACCCAACACCTGACCCTCCAGTTCATTCTCCATCATACAGGAGGCAATGTGGGCATGGTGGTGTTGAACCTTTATGATAGGGAATCCACTCCCCATGGCCCATCCGGTAGAAAAGTAGTCCGGGTGCAGGTCACAAGATACCGCCTGGGGCCTATAGTCAAGGAGCCTGGTAAAATCCCTGACGGTCTGGAGGAAGGCCTCCTGGGCCTCCAGGGTCTCCAGGTCTCCTATGTGCTGGCTTAGAAAGACGTCCTTTCCCAGAGACATGCCTATAGTATTTTTAAGGTGTCCACCCACACCCAAGACCCTCGGCAACTCTCTTGAACACCTTATTGGTAAAGGGGCATAACCCCTTGCCCGCCTCATAATCATCTCTTTTCCCATAACGACCCTTGTCACTGAGTCATCTACATGTCTTGTTATGGGCCTTGTATGGAGGAGAAAGAGGTCTGCAACGTCTTTGAGCCTTTCCATTGCCTCTTCGTTCCTGGTACATATAGGTTCGTCCGTGAGGTTACCACTGGTAGCAACCAGTGGGGTCCCTACCCTTGATGAGAGTATTGCGTGAAGAGGGGTATAGGGTAGCATTACACCCAGGTATGGGTTCGATGGTGCCACGCCTTCTGCTATATCCGTATCAGGCTTTTTATTCAAGAGTACTATGGGAGATTCCGCAGAGGTAAGCAGTCTCTCCTCCAGGGGAGACAGGTTACAGTACTCTCTCAGTACTTCCAGGGAGGGGAATAGTAGGGCAAAGGGCTTCTCTTCCCGCCTCTTTCTCCTTCTAAGTTCTCTAACGACCCTGTCTTTCCTTGCATCCACAAGGATTAGGAATCCACCCAATCCCTTTAGGGCAAGTATCTCCCCTCCTTTTATAAATTCTGTGGCCCTATCCAGGGCGGCATCCTTTTCCGAGATAAGCTCTCCCCCTGGTGTGCGCAGTTCCACATGTGGCCCGCACCGAGGGCAGGCTATAGGCTGGGCGTGGAACCGCCTGTCCTGTGGGTCATTGTACTCCTTGCGGCAGGAGGTACACATCTCAAACCCCTTCATGGAGGTGTTGCCTCTGTCGTAGGGAAGGGCATCTATAATGGAGAGCCTTGGCCCGCAGTTTGTGCAGTTGGTAAAGGGGTAAAGGTATCTCTTTTCTTTAGGGTTTTGTGTCTCCTTGAGGCATTCCTGGCAGGTGGCTATGTCTGGGGGTATTACAGGAGAAATCTCTCCCTCCTCCAGGCTTTTCTCTATCTTGAAGGTGTTAAAGCCTGAGGGGTCGAGTATAGAGAATTCGAGGTTGGATATGCGGGCCAGGGGGGGTCTTTCTTTCTTAAGTCTTAAGATAAATTCCTCAAGCCTGGTCCCTTCGCCCTCCGCCTCTATGAGCACTCCCCAGGGGAGATTTGTAACATAACCTGTTAATCCCAGGGAGGTGGCCAGCCTGAATACAAAGGGTCGAAAACCCACCCCCTGCACTACCCCCCTGATAGATACCTTTGCCCTCTTTAAGGAGCTACTCTGTCTCAATCTCAAGGCTTTCAAGGATGAGTCCGTCTCCGTCAATTATCCTGGTTTGGGAGGAGTTACACCTTCTGCAGTTTGGGCCTCCTGCCCTGTCTGTCTCAAAGATTGAATCACAATCCAAGCACCTTATCCTTGCAGGTCTCTCTACCACTTCCAGTTCTGCCCCTTCTGCTATAGTACCCAGGGAGCAGAAGGCCAGGGTCTCCTTAAGATGTTCGGGTTCTGTGCCAGAAAGGGCCCCAATAGAGAGCCTTATCCTCACTACCTTTCTTCCCTTGCATCTCCTTGATTCCTCCTCCACGGCGTAGAGGATGGCCTTACAGCTCTGAAGGTCATGCATATTTAGTTAAATCTGCACGGGTCGTTTCACCCGGATAGACGGGGCTTTCTAGCCCCGTTTAGGCGGCCCTAGAAGGGGCCGCCTATCCATTTTTATACTCCTCCAAAGGCCTCCTTTAATATGCTAAGGCAAGACTCTGCACCTCATCGAGGAGCATCTTTATTAGTTCATCAAGCCTTGAGGATACAGGTTCAGAGAGGTCTAGTCCTATATCTACAGTCTTGGGCTGGATGCCGAACAAGAGGACCTTCTGGGGCAGGATTTGTTGGAGCCTGGACAGGGCCAGGACCTCCCGCAGGCCTATCTGATGGGCAGAGAGCTTTCTTTCATTATAGATATCATCAATACCGTGGGACTCTATGCGAAAGAGTTCCCCGGGCTCACGTCCCATATCCACAGCGTCTATTATAAAGACGGCATCACGGCCTTCAAGGTAAGGAATAAGTCTGAGCCCCAGGGTGCCACCGTCTATAACCTCAACGTTCTCGGACAAGGGGTGTTCTTTTATGATTTTTTCTACCACACGAACCCCAAGCCCCTCGTCCCTAAGGAGGATGTTCCCCACCCCTAATATGAGAATCTTCTTTGCTTTATTGTTTTCCCGTCTCAAGTCTTTCCTCTTCTTACCCAAAGTAAAAGGGTACCGCAGGGCTTCAGCCCTGCGGAGGTTAAACATCCCCTCAATCTATGCCAGGGCTAAAGCCCTGGGCCACCCCTATAATGCCCCACAAATGGGGCAACTATATACTCCAAGGCCTTCGTAGGGACAGACATAAAGGTCTGTCCCTTGTGGACAGGTTTAAAAACCTGTCCCTACATAAAAGTGAACGACCGTAGAGGTATCTTTTTCCTATCCCTCTCGTGCCTCAAGTTTCTCCTCTTCTTTGAACTTATAGCCATCGAACATTGCCTCTACCAGCCCATCTCTCTCACTCATGGCGCACAGGAATACAGAATAGACATGGTGGACGAAGAACATGAGGAAGACCCAGGTCAGGAGGTGATGGACAAGTCGGACCTCCTGGGCACCAAAGACCCGTATAATCCAGCCTATCCCTTCTGTAGAGGACATGGTGTATAGGGCGTAGCCCGTAACAATCTCTATTACGAAGAGAATATATATTGCGGCGTAGGCCATCCCGGCCAGGGCGTTGTGTCCTATAGAGCCAGGGCTTTTTAGCCTGAGGAAGAGATAAAATTTTAGTGTCTCAAAGGCATTCTTTCTCCTCTGGGGACTGACAGGGATAAGCCCCCTCCAGTTAGCATACTGGTTTCCTACAAAGAGCCAGATAAGCCTCAAGAGGACAGCCGTCGCAAAGACAAGGGCCGTCACAGAATGGATGAACCTCACGCGGCCCATGGCTAATTCCCCACCCTGTGTTAACGGTATAGGGTTCCCTATGAGGTACCCTGTTATGGCCAGTACGAAGATGCACACGACGATTATCCAGTGGCACCACCTTACAACCGGCTCCCAGACATAGACCTCAACCCTTCTTTTAACCCGTGCGCTCACCTTATGCCACCTTTATGAAGCCTATTTCTTTCCTCCTGGCATCGTAGATGTGAACCCCGCAGGCCATGCAGGGGTCAAAGGAGTGGATAGTCCTCAATATCTCTAAGGGTTTAGTAGCATCTGCCACTGGTGTCCCCATCAGGGCCTTTTCCACAGGGCCCCTCTGCCCTTTGGCGTCCCTTGGTCCCAGATTCCAAGTACTGGGAACGACTGCCTGATAGTTGTGAATGGCCTTATCTTTAATATGTATCCAGTGTCCCAGAGAGCCACGAGGGGCCTCATAAAGGCCGTATCCCATGGCCTCCCTAGGCCACTCCGCTGGGTCCCATTTTTCACCAGCATGAATCTCCCATTCACCCCTGCCCATGTTGTCCGCCAATTCTTCTGTCCATTCGATAATCTTCTCCACCAAAATCAGTGTTTCTATGCCACGAGCCAGGGTTCTCCCCAGGGAAGAGAACAGGGCCTCTATGGGAATATCTAGCCCCTTGAGGGCCTTATCTACCAGCTCTTTTGTCCTCTTATGGCCAGAGGCATAGCCAACCAGTGTCCTTGCCAGAGGCCCCACCTCCATGGGCCTTTCTTCATATCTTGGGGCCTTCAGCCAGCTATATTTCCCTTCTGTGTCTAGTTCCTTGTATGGAGGTTTTGGCCCTGTATATTTTGGTGCCGTCTCTCCCTGCCATGGGTGTCGTCCCTGGGCGTCGCCGCCTGAATACCCAAACCAGGAGCGCGTAACGTATTCTGCTATCTTGTCCTGGTCTACCAGATGCACCCGGTCCAGACGCTCCTCGAGTATTATCCCCACCGGCATGAAGAGGTCAGAGGGGTTATCACTTAAGGGAAATTCACCATAAGACAAATAATTCCCAACGCCCTTGCCTATCTGGGTCCACTCTTTATAGAAGGATGCGATAGCTAAGAGGTCCGGCAGATATACCTTTTCTACAAAATCTTTGGCCTTCAAGGCCAGGTCTCTCATAAGAGCAATACTGCCGGCGTTTAGGGCCGCATCGCTTTTTAGGTCAACAGGAGTTGAGACCCCACCTACAATGAGTGACTGTAGATGGGGGTTTTTACCCCCCAGGAGTGCGTGAATCCTTATAAAATCCCTCTGCCAGTCCAGGGCCTCAAGGTAATGGGCCACTGCAAGGAGATTTGCCTCGGGAGGCAGCTTGTATGCAGGGTGTCCCCAATAGGCGTTGGAGAAGGGTCCTAATTGCCCGCTTTCCACAAACCTCTTGAGTTTATCCTGCACCCCTTGAAAGTAGGCCCTGCTGGAAAGGGGCCAATCTGAGATGGACTGGGCCAGGGCAGAGGTCTTTTCCGGGTCAGCCTTTAAGGCCGATACAATGTCTACCCAGTCCAGGGCGTGGAGATGGTAGAAATGTATGGGGTGGTCATGGACGAACTGTACAGCAGATATCAGATTTCTTATTATTCTAGCAGTAGGCAGGATGCGTATCTTAAGGGCATCTTCCACTGCCCTTACGGAGGCCAAGGCATGGACCACGGTGCAGACGCCGCATATCCTTTGGGTAAAGAGCCAGGCATCTCTAGGGTCTCTGCCTCTCAGGATTATCTCTATGCCGCGGAACATAGTGGCACTGCTGAAGGCATCCTTAATGCGGCCCTGGTCAACCTCAACTTCTATCCTGAGGTGTCCTTCTATCCTTGTTACGGGGTCTACAACTATCCTTGCGATGACTCATCCCCTTTCTGGTGCTCACGCCTTTGTATGATTTGTTCCCTGACCCAACTGCCCAGGCCGTGTAAAAGGAAGATGGCCACGGTTGCTGCCACTAGCCCCACCCCTACCTTGTCAACAGTTGTCTCTACACCGAACCCTGGGACCTTTGGAAGGTGCTTATAAAAGGGAGACATGCTGTCCCAGAAGTTAGGTTCTGAGCATCCGATGCATGGGTGACCGCTTCCGATGGGCCAACTGGTTCCACTATTCCAGCGCACCCTTGGGCAATTGTGGAAGGTGGCAGGCCCTTTGCATCCCATCTTGTAAAGACACCACCCTTTCCTATGCCCTTCAT
>JAUQZZ010000121.1 GCA_030586765.1 Candidatus Brocadiales bacterium
GGATGACGACGTCTATATAGCCCTCTGCCTTGAGAAGGTAATCAACTGCCTCTCTATCCGTGGTCTCCACTATCTGGATGCATCTAGGGTCAAGGCCCACCTGCTCCAGGGATTTTCTAATAACACCGTAGATGGCCAGATTGAAGTTTATGGCCTCTTTTCCTCCGCGGAGTATAACGGCATTACCTGCCTTAAGGCACAGGGCCGCTGCCTCAGCGGTGACGTCTGGCCTTGACTCATAGATAATCAAAATCACCCCCAGTGGCACCCTGACCCTCTCTATGAGGATGCCGTTGGGCCTCTTCCATCCTTCTATCACCTCTCCCACAGGGTCCTTCAGGGATACGATGGTCTTCAGGCCATCGGCCATGGCCTTTATGCGGGAGTCTGTAAGGAGGAGCCTATCTATCAGGGCCTTGCCCAGACCTGCCTTTTTTGCGGCCTCTATATCCCGCTGATTCTCCCTATGGAGTTCATCCCTGGAATCTATTAGCCCCTGGGCCATAGCTAATAGGGCGGAGTCCTTCACTTGTGTGCCTGCATGGGCAAGGCGACGGGAGGCCTCCTTTGCCCCACAGACCAGCTCAGTCACGTAGTCTTCTACGCTCGTACCAGTAAGTGCCATAGAAAAATCCTGTAACCCCTATGATGATAAATACAAAGACACCGAAGAGTTCCATATCCCTTACAAGACCCAAAAGACCCCTGGAGGAGTGGGCCTTTTTCTTCTCCTTCTTCTCTATCTCTGCCACAGGGAAATGATACCGCTTGTAAGGCACCTCCGCCGGGCGGCCATAGCCCAGGGACTCTCTGGCCTCCTTCTCTATCTGCACAGGGTCATATTGGAGGGCATCCCTCAGCCTGAGGAGTTCTAAATTTTTCTCCTTTAGTTGGGCCAGCTCCTGCTCAATAGCCTCCTTCTTCGCCAGCACCTCCTTCATCCTGGAATGTTTCCTGGCAACGGAGATGGTGAAAGACACGACCAGGGCCAGAGATACTAGAAGGGTAATAAGAAAGAAAATGAAGGTCTTTTTTTCTACCTTTTCGGTTTCCACAACATACCCCCAAAGGTGGCGGAGGTACCAAGCTCTTCTTCTATGCGAAGGAGCTGATTATATTTTGCCGTTCGTTCCCCTCTGGAGAGGGAACCTGTCTTTATCTGTCCAGCGCTGGTGGCAACGGCCAGGTCTGCGATAGTGGTGTCCTCTGTCTCTCCGGAGCGATGGGAGATGATGGTGCCATAGCCCCTGGACTTGGCCATCTCTATAGTACGGAGGGTCTCCGTAAGGGTACCTATCTGGTTCAGTTTTATGAGGATGGCGTTGGCCACGCCCTCTTCTATTCCCCTGGATAGCCTCTTAGGATTTGTTACAAATAGGTCGTCCCCTACCAACTGCACCCTGGCACCCAATCGCCTAGTCAATTCCTTCCATCCCTGCCAGTCCTCCTCCCCCAGACCGTCCTCTATGGAGCAGATAGGATATTTGGACACAAGCCCCTCGTAGAATCCTATCATATCCTCTGAGGTCCTCTCCTTTGCCTCCCCCTCAAACCTATATCTGCCATTTTTATAGAGTTCACTGGCCGCCACGTCAAGGGCCAGAAATATATCTTTACCCGCTTTATAGCCAGCCGTCTTTACGGCCTCAAGGACCACCTCTATTGCCTCTTCATTGGTGCGAAGGTCGGGGGCAAAACCACCCTCATCCCCTACGCCTGTATGGTGGCCTTTATTCTTAAGTATATTCCTCAGGTGATGAAAGGTCTCTGAACCCATCCTCAGGGCATCACTAAAACTTCTGGCACCCGAGGGTACTATCATAAACTCCTGGATATCCAGCCTATTATCCGCATGCTTGCCACCATTGAGGATGTTCATCATAGGCAGGGGGAGCGTTTTGGTGCCCACGCCACCAATATATCTATAAAAGGGAAGACACAAGGCCCTGGCAGCGGCCTTGGCCACAGCCAGGGACACACCCAGGAGGGCATTGGCCCCTAGCCTCTCCTTATTCTCTGTGTTATCTAGCCTTATAAGCTCCTGGTCAATCTCCTCCTGGCAGGAGGCATCACGGCACACAAGCCTTGGGGCGATGACCTCCCTTACATTCTTTACAGCCCCCAAGACCCCTCTGCCTAAATACCTCCCCTTATCGCCATCCCTCAGCTCCATGGCCTCATGCGCACCTCTAGAGGCACCCGCAGGCACAGTGGCCCTGCCCAGGGCACCTCCCTCCAGCACCACATCTACCTCTACTGTAGGGTTTCCCCGAGAGTCCAGGACCTCTCTTGCCTTTATCTCTTTTATCGTAGTGAGCAATATCTTTAAGACTTCTGAGAGAGCCAGCCGCTCAGGATAGGCGGGGCTTTCTAGCCCCGCATTGTGCGGCCCTGGAAAGGGCCGCCTATCCCTGGGGTCTTATCCTTTCCTATAAAGAGGGATAATGGCTCTGAATATCAAAAATTCCCAAATTTGTCAAATGTTTTTGTGGGAGCAACCCTTACAAAGGGTTCTTAACCGCGAGAATCTATTGCGCACGTTAGAGGTTTTTGAGATATTAGACCCCGTGAAAGAGCTCCTCTGGGCCATAAGATTTCTCACCGTAATACCTCTTGGTAAAGAGAGGGATTTACCTCCTGAGAGGATGGGAATAGTAATGCTGTGGTATCCCGTGGTGGGATTACTTATAGGCCTCTGTCTCTTGGTGGTATATGTACCCTTGGTAAGAGGGTTCCCTACAGGACTGGCCGACGCCCTGGTCCTTGGATTTTATATATTCCTTACAGGTGCCTTGCACCTGGATGGGCTGGCTGATACCCTGGACGGCATCCTGGGTGGGTGGAACAGGCAGAGAAGGCTGGAGATAATGAAGGATAGCCGAATAGGGAGTTATGGGGTGCTGGGGCTGGTAGCGGTACTGGGTCTCAAGTACCTCTCCTTCCACGAAATCGGTGGGTATGTGCCTGAGTCCCCTCATTTAGATTCTCTGCCAGATTCGCTCCGTTCACTGCAAGGTTCACTAGAAGTCTTAAAATCGGACATAGCAGTAGAAGGAGAGGTCTGGGGAAAGGGTTTAATACTAATAGCAATGCCTATCCTGGGCAGGTGGTTTCAGACCCTGGCGGCTGGTCTCTCACCCTATGCCAGAGAGGAAGGTGGTACTGCCTGTGCCCTGGTAACCCACACTGGTCTCAAACACTCCCTTGCAACGGCAGCGCTTCCCCTGCTTCTCATAGGATATTTCTATGGGGGGAGGGGATTGATTATAATATTCATATTAGTAGTCTGCCTGCTGGGTCAGGTCGCCTATATAAAGAGTCGCATCGGAGGCATGACAGGGGACAGCCTGGGCGCTGTTAACGAGACCTCAGAACTCCTTTTCTTGATGCTGTTTTATGTTATCTAACACCCCTGCTAAAAAATTGATTATGTGCGGGCATTGGTAAAACACGGTTAGTACCCGCATTTTACGTAGCGCAGGGCTTTAGCCCTGCCTGGGCAGACCTAAAGGTCTGCGCTACGAATTTTTGGTTTCTCAGAAACAGTCCTTTATATACCCCTGAGGGTAACGTGGCAAAACTGACATTAATCCTGGGAGGCGCAAGGAGCGGCAAGTCTGCCTTTGCCGTGGAGCTGGGGAAAAAATACGAGCGGGTTACCTACATTGCTACGGCAAGGATTATGGATGACGAGATGCGGGAGCGGGTGAAGATGCATCAAAGGCTCAGGCCTCCCAGTTGGAAGACCCTGGAAGTCCCTTTCCATGCTGATAAAGTCTTCAGCGACCTGAAGGGGCAGACAGACCTGGTGCTTCTGGATTGTATAACCTTATACATAGCCAATATACTCTTCGACGAAAAAAGCCCTGAGAAAAAGGAGGACTATATCCTTGAGGAGGTAGATAAACTCTGCGAGACCGCAAAGAAATGGACAGCCGATGTAATCCTGGTATCTAATGAGGTAGGCATGGGTATAGTCCCAGAGAACGCCCTGGCCAGGCAGTTTCGAGACATAGCCGGGCTGGTAAATCAGAGGATAGCCCAAAAGGCCGACAGTGTATTCCTGATTAGTGCCGGCCTACCTATACAGATAAAATAACCATTTATATAAGCAATGAAACCTCTGAAAAAGGTTGATAGACACTTAAGCCTTTCCTTCATTGACTAATCATCCTGCCCTCCCCTCCCTAGATGGGAGGGGATTAAGGGGAGGGTGGTATTCACCCTCACCCTACCCTCCCCCATTAAGGGGGAGGGGTATAACAAACTAATTTGCCTAAGTGGTCGTTTCTGGTGCAGCCTTACAACATCAAGCCCTGGGGTGGGCACTCCTGTAGACCTGTCTAAGGCGCTCAGTACTCACGTGGGTATAGACCTGTGTGGAAGAGAGGTAGGCGTGTCCTAGCATCTCCTGTACAGCCCTGAGGTCTGCCCCCTTATCCAGGAGATGGGTGGCGAAGCTGTGCCGCAGGGTATGAGGTGACCCGCCTGAGGCGGACAGGTTCAATCCTGAGAGCCTCATATATTTCTCCAGGATGCGGGCCACACTACGGGTGGTAAGGCGGTCACCTCTTTTGTTCAAGAACAGGGCGGGATTATGCTGCGCCTTTCGATTCGCTGCGCATCTTGGCCCTGAGGCTTTGACGGTGAGCTCAGCCGAACCGCTTACTGCCGAAGGGCTCGCTACCTGCCTGGCAGCAATATAGCCCCTTATGGCCTCCAGGGCGTAGCTTCCTATGGGCACGATACGCTCCTTCTTACCCTTTCCCCCGACCTTTACCACCTCGCTGAGCATATCCACATCCGAGACATCTAGCCCCACCAGTTCACTAACCCTGATACCTGTACTGTAAAGGGTCTCCAGGATGGCCTTGTCCCTTTTGCTCTGGTCCGCCTTAGACGGATTGGGTATAACAGCGTTTAGAAGGGATTCTACCTCCTCGATACCTAGGAACCTCGGCAGCCTTCCCTCTCTCTTGGGAGAGCGGAGGATACGGGCCGGGTTATGCTCCATAACTCCTTTATTGCATAAATACTTATAAAAAGAGCGAAGGGCTGCCACCTTCCTTGCCAGGGTAGTACCCTTGTAGCCCTTACCCCTTAGTTGGACGAGAAATTTTCGCAGTAATAACGGGGTTATCTTATGTGGGTCAGTACAGCCCTCTTCTTCCAGGAAGTGCAGGTGCTGTTTGAGGTCCTGCTGGTAGGCCCTAAGGGTATGAGGGGAGGAGTTAGCCCCGTGCTCTAATCTCTGGAGGAATTCTTCTACAAAGGCCTTCAAGGGCAAAACCCATATCTGGATTCTGCCACCCCTTTTATCACGGCAATCTTAGCAAAGCCTCTCACAAATATCAAGGAAATCGTTTACCTTGACAATGGGGCCTGGTCTCTATAAAATCGGGGCCACTTTCGCCCCCAAGGGAAAGAAGAGCCACCTTCTTTAACCGTAATGATGCAGACCACGACCAGCACAACCTTTGTCCCTGGAAAGGTAGAGGTAAGGGAAATAAAAAACCCTATCTCACCCCTGGCCCTCTTTCGGTCTATAGGTTCTCTCCCAAACAGCTTCTTCCTGGACAGCGCCCTCCTCAGAAAGGGGCTTTCTAGATATTCCTTCCTGGGCTGGGAACCATTCTTAGTAATAAAGACAAAGGGTAACGAAATAACCCTCCGTGACTCCAGCGGTGTGGTGCAAAAACAAGGTAATCCATTTGAAGAGCTTCGTCATCTCTTAAAGGCCTTTCAGGTAGAGGAAAGGGATACAGGAATACCCTTTATCGGCGGTGCTGTGGGCTATCTCGCCTACGACCTCTGCCACTTCATTGAACATCTCCCTTCCAGCACCCTGGATGATATAGAATTCCCAGAGATGTACTTCGGATTTTATGACAGCGTAGTTGCCTATGACCATGGAGAGAAAAGG
>JAUQZZ010000122.1 GCA_030586765.1 Candidatus Brocadiales bacterium
CTTCCACACTTGGCGTGGGTACTGCCTGAGGGGGCTCACCTCCGGAGGGTCTTTCCTCTACAATAACCGCAGGAGATTTTTCTCTTTCATTAGTGGTAGGAGGTGGTATGAAGTCCTTTGTGGGGGCTAAGTATCCAGGAGCGTGAGGTTGTTTCTCCCCAGTCAGGGTTGAAGGGGGGGTCTCAGGGGAGGGGCCCGGAGATGGTTCTTTCTCTGGTACAAGGAGGGGCTTCCCCTCTTGTGGGAACTGGGGAGGTGTCCCCTTTTCTATCTTTTCCCCGGCCAGTACAGCCTGGTCAGTTTGGCCTTCTTTTTTGATAGGGTTACCCATAGATTAAATTATAATTTTGTGCTTGGAAACTCAACAAATCCAAGACACCCTCTTCCAAAAGACAATCATCTTGCCCCTAATTTTAATCTCTCTTGCATCTTCCTTTTCTGCCTCAATAGTACCATCTTTAAGAGTGGTGGGCTGACGAGGGCAGTTATTACGACCATAACTACTATAGAAGAGAACAAGGCATCACTCAGTACCCCTAGACTCTTTCCTATTGCAGCAATTATTAATGTTACCTCTAATCTAGGTATCATTGCAATACCTATGGCCAGGCGGTTTACACCCCTTTCCACTACACATACACTGCAAAACATCTTCCCCAGGATTGCAGCACCGGTGATGGCTAGCCCCACGAAGACTATCTCCAGATTAAAAAAGCTCTCTATTTCTACCTGGGATCCAACCCTCACGAACAATATCGGGACCAGAATCCAGTATGCAACCCTTACAAACCAGTCTATATTATGCTCCTTCCCTTCCGAATCTCTCAACTTTACATTTTGCAATAATAACCCTGCCCCGAATGCACCTACTATAATGTGAAGACCAATAGATTCGGCCAAAAAGGCCAGACTAAGGCAAGTAACAGCCACAATCGCTATCTTTAGCCCCTCCGGAAGTCTCCTTGTAACAAAATCCCCAAAGGCCCAGTTAAACTTGAGGCTAAGTATCCCAAGCGTAAAGAGGAATAAAAGGGACATGCCACCCGTAATACCCAAGCTTACAAAAGAAACCTTTCCAGTCAGGGCTAAACCACTCACCATCCCCAGCAACATCAGGGTAATCACATCGTCCACAATAGCCGCCCCTATTATTATCCTCCCCTCCGTAGTGTCCAGCATATTCAGTTCATCCAGCACCCTGAGCTTAATTGCCACACTCGTAGCACAAAGGGTGATGGCAAGGAAGAGTTTGGTCTCTATTGGTGCCCCAGGGAGCATAAAATAACCCACCAGGAATCCCAACCCCGCAGGGGCAAAGATGCCACCCACGGCCACTAGGAAAGAGGAAAGCCCTACCCTCAACATGGCCCTGAGGTCTGTGTGAAGACCTACCGTTAAAAGAATGACTATTGCCCCAAAGTCTCCCAGCACCTTGAGGAATTCCATCTCCCTGAGAAAATCAAAGAACCTCCACCCGCTGAACAGCCAGACATTGCCTAAAAACATACCCATTAACAACTCACCAGTGACTCCCGGCCCCCCCAACCTCCTGGCCACCTCCTCCCCTATCTTGCCGGCTAATAGTATTATGGCTATGGCCAGCAAGATGTGGTTGGCGGGGTCTGTATGCCAGATTTTCCAGAGGGGCTTTACCACCTCTACTATCTGCTCTGGGATCTCCAGTGGAACATCCGCCGATTCAGGGGACCTCAACCCGCCAACCACCCCCTCTGCATTCCCCTCCATCACCGTACTGTACATCTTTTGGGCAGAACAGCGGGCATCTTCCCTACCCCTAAGGCCAAAGAGGCCCCTTATGTTAAAAGACCCCAGAGATTGCAAAAGGCTACTCATGTCTTATATTTTCCTTCGTTGCGGCGTAAGACCTCAAAATCCTCAGTAACACACAAAAGCCTATTTAGAATGGGCGGGACCAAGGGCTGGTAATGCCCGTCATGGTCATTATAGTGGAGTATACTAGATGGTCAAGGACTTTCGCCTCAAAAGGGAGGCTTTAAACAAGGAAGGGGTGCTCAGGGAGGTAAGTACCACCATGACAACTATTGAAGAGTAAAGGGCGTCGCTCAAGACCCCCATGTTCTTTCCTACTGTGGCAGTGATTAGGCCCACCTCCAGCCTGGGTATCATAGCCACACCTATGGCCAGACGGTTCACCCCCTTTTCCACTACACAGACACTACAAAACAGCTTACCCAGAATTGCGGCCACCGTAATGCCCAACCCCACAAGGACTATTTTTAGGTCAAAAAAGCTCTCAATATGCACCTCGGCGCCAACCTTCACGAAAAATATAGGTATTAGAATCCAGCCTGCAACCCCCACAAACCACTCTACCCCGTGCTCTTTATACTCAAAATCCTTTAACCTCACGTTCTGCAACAAAAGCCCCGCCAGAAAGGCGCCTAGTGCAGTGTTAAGACCGACAGACTCCGCCAGAAGGGCCAGCCCCAGGCTAACAGTAACCACCACTGGTATCTTTAGACTCTCAGCAAGCCTTCTCGTAACGAAATCCCCGAAGACTAGATTATATCTGAGTCCAACCGCTCCCACTGCAATGAAGAATAAAAGGGAAACGATAAGAATAATCCCCAGGCCTGCATAGGAAACCTCTCCACCGACAGCCATACCGCTGACTATGCCCAACAACGTCAGGGTAATTACGTCATCCGCCATGGCCGCCCCTATTATTATCCTGCCCTCAGTGGTCTCCAGCATCTTAAGCTCATCCAGGACCCTGAGCTTAACCGCCATACTGGTAGCGCAAAGAGAAACGGCGAGAAAGAGTTTGGTAGCAACTGGTGCCTCAGGAAGTAAAATCTGACCCACCAGAAATCCCAGCACTAGCGGGGCAAACACACCACCCGTAGCCACAAGGAAGGAGGAAACTCCCACCTTCACCAAGGCCCTCAAGTCTGTGTGCAGACCTACTTTTACCAGGAGGACTATTGCCCCAAACGCCTCAAAGAGGTTCAGTAGTTGCATCTCTCGGAGAAAATCAAAGAACCTCCAGCCGCCGATTAGCCAGAAGTTACCCAGCAGTATCCCCATAATCAACTCCCCCGTTAAACCCGGGTCGCCTAATTTCTTTGCCACGGTCTCTCCTGCCTTAGCGGCCAGGAGTATTATGGCTATTGCCAGCAATACGTTAAGAGAGTCGGTAGCCATCTTAGGGACTAGATAACAGTCTCCTTAAAACGGGTGGGCCGAAGAGGCTGGTAAGGACAACCATAATCACTACGGAAGAGTACGCCCGGGCGTCAAGTGCCCCAACAGCAAGACCCATGCTAGCCACAATCAGAGCCATCTCCGCCCTGGGAATCATCCCCACGCCCACCCACAGGCGGTTTATACCCTTTTCTCTCACCCCAAAGCCTGCAACAAGCTTCCCCAGCACCGCCACCATTGTCACTGCCAGGCCCATCATTAATACCTCCCTGTCCCAAAAGCTCTCCAGCCTTACCTTGGCACCCAAAAGGACAAAAAATAAAGGGACAAGGGTTAGATAGGCGGGCCTCAGCATCTCCTCTATACTCCATTCTACACCTTCTGGGTCCTTCGCACGTACATCGCGCATCAACAGGCCAGCCCCAAAGGCCCCCACTATGGGGGACATACCAATAATCCCTGCCAGGTACGCCAGGAAGAGACTGGCAACCACCCCAACAACCACCTTCAGACTTTCAGGAAACTTCCTTGTGATAAAGCCCCCTAATGCCTGGCCGTATCTCAAACTCACCACCCCAATAAAAACGAGAAAGAGGGCCGCCTGTCCTCCTTCCTTTAATACGCCAGTCGGGTTAAAGTGGCCGGCCTGGATAATCCCACTCAACATCCCCACTATGAAAAAAATAAATATGACGTCAAGCAGCGTGGCCGCTATCACTATCCTGGTCTCGGGGGCGTCCAGCTTTCCCGACTCCGTAAATACCCGAATAGCTATACCCGCACTATTTACACAGAGGGATGCCACCAGAAAGAGCTTGGTGCACAACGAGGCCTCAGGCATTATCAGCTGACAGGCCAAGAACCCTAGGCCTGCTGGGACAATAACACCTATCACTGCCACCAGGAAGGAAGACAGGCCCACCTTTATTACGCCCCCGAGGTCGGTATGCAGACCTATCGTCACGAGGAGGATAATAGCCCCCATATCCCCTATCACCCTAAGAAAGGGCATCTCCCTGATGAAATCAAAGAACGCCCATCCGCTGAGGAGGCCCAGATTACCCAGCAATATCCCTATACACAATTCCCCCGTTACCTCTGGCAGTCCCAGCCACCTGGCCAGAGCCTCCCCAAAGGTAGCTGCAGCAAGAACAACAATTACTGCCAATAGAATATAGTTAGTATCTGCTAGAGGTCCGGCCATGACTCAGAAAGAAAGGCCTAGGGAGAGACGAACTCTACTTCTGGATGTCTCACAATAAGTACGGGGCAAGGGGCCTTCCTGGCCACGTTTTCGGCCACACTGCCGAACACGGCGTGTTGCAACCCCGTGCGTCCATGGGTACCAATAGTTATAAGGTCTGCGTTGCGCTTTTTGGCCTCTTTTATAATCTCCAGAAAGGGGACACCTCTGACTACGACGTTCTGTACCTTTATCTTCTCCAGAAACCGCCTGGGGATGAGTTTAACAATCTTCGCCCTGGCCTTCTCCTCCATCTCATCATAAAGGGCACCGGCCGAGGCCTCCATCTCCGGGGGTAGATTCAACTGAGGTACCACATGGAGCACGATAAGCTGGGCCTTATACTCCGTGGCAAGCGACAGGGCGTACATCAGGGCGTGCTGGGCACACTCAGAAAAATCCGTAGGCAAGAGTATCTTTTCAATCTTTATTGACATCCCGAAACTCCCCTCTGTTAGATTGGTTCTTTAAAGGAGGTATTCTACAGCAAAAGAGGGTCTCAGGGCAAAGGCTTTTTGGGATATAAAGCTGTGGAGATATAAGACAAGGGTAACAATTGCAGGAACTAAATTGGAAATTAGAAATTGTAAATTTCAAATTTCAAATTTACAATGTGTTTTATCCCTACCCCCCAACCCCTGCCTTTTGGATTCAGCTTCCGAGGGTGTGGAGATAGGCAACAATTGACCTCGTGTGCTCTTCCCCAAGGGTCTTTCCCCAGGGTGGGCATAAGGGTGTACCCCCTACGCTGGCCGAGCCGTTTGAAATGACGTTAAAGAGATGCTCATCCCCCTTCTTCTTGACCACCGCAAGGTCGGCTGGTCTCGGGTTCAGGTTAAATGCGTTAAAGCCATCACCAGCCCCCCTCTCCCCATGACACACCATGCAATACGCCTCGTAGTACTGTCTACCTACTAACTCTATGTTGCTCAGCCCATTAGTTGCCTTTTCCAGGGCACTCCTCAGGGGGTCCGGGTGTTCCTCTGGCAATGCAGCCCTCTTTATCTCTACCGGAGAAAAGACCTTCATACCCCATAGGAAGGCACCTATGGATATTACAAGGGTCACGGACAAGAAGACCACCATAGGGATTATGGACATCCTATCCCCCTTCATGCCCACCCCCTCCCTGCCGGTGCTCGCTTACCTTATCCACCCGCCCTTTGTCTTTGAGCGTCATCAGATAGGCAGTAAGTTCTCTGGCCTCCTGGTCGGTAAGGCCATAATCGGGCTGTATAACCCAGGGTTTGTAACGCTGTGGGTCTTTCAGGAAGGCATACGTCCAGCCCGCCGTCAACCTATCCCCCACTTTATCTAATGCAGCCCCTACGAAACCACCCCTGCCCTCCACGATATGACACGCCCTACAACCCTTTTTTACGAACAGCCCCTTCCCCCTCTGGGCCTCCTCTACCGTAAGGGATGAACCCAGGGTTGGGGAGATGGAGTTATCCAGAC
>JAUQZZ010000123.1 GCA_030586765.1 Candidatus Brocadiales bacterium
CCCTTGCGGCATGGAGATTGCCAATAGGCTCGTACTCATTGATATTCAGTACCGTCTTTGCCGCCTTCAGGGCCTTATCGTATTCCTTTGTATTCAGGTATTCTTTCGCAAGGTTGTTAAATTCCTGTACGAAGCTAATTCTCTCCCTCTTTTCCTCCTCATAGTAGGGTTCCTTTTCGCGACCTTGAAGTGGACGCTCAATACTAAGAAGCACGGACAGGATTAATGGAACGCAGAGGATACCAGCGTACCGAGGATATAGTTGGTTCATGATAAGCCACCCCTTTTTGATTACTTTTTGTAGGTTTCATAGTATTTGCTGTAGGGCAAGGCTTTAGCCTTGCCCTACCCTTTGACTGAATTAGTTGGTGCCAGAGGTGGGAGTCGAACCCACACGGGCTTGTGGCCCACTGGATTTTGAGTCCAGCGCGTCTTCCAGTTCCACCACTCTGGCACCTTTTAAGAGAATCTACTACTTTAAAAGAGCCAGCGCAAGGCTGAAGCCTTGCCCTACAGTAGGTTTTGTAGGGCAACCCTTTAGGTTTGCATCGGTCTATCAAGGACCGTTATCAAGACCCCTCCATTTTATCCACTACCTCAACAAGGGCCTCTACTACATGTGGGTCATATATAGTTCCAGCATCGGCCCTTATTTCTTCTATAGTAGTATCTTTATCCTTTCCCTTTCTATAGGGTCTATCGCATCTCATGGCGTCATAGGCATCGGCCACCCGCAGGATTCGTCCCAGCAGGGGGATTTCTTCCCCTTTTAGGCCCTGAGGATAGCCAGTTCCGTCATAATTTTCATGATGATAGAGTACCGTAGGGAGTATTTCTCCAAAGGCCTCTATGGGAGATAGGATGTTTACCCCCAGGCGGGGGTGACGCTGCATGACCTCCTGTTCCTCTACGGTCAGAGGCCCTTCTTTATCAACAATAGTTTCTGGCACACCAATCTTGCCTATATCGTGTAAGAGGGCACTGGTTCTAAGACTTTCAAGGTCTTCTTTCTTTAATCCTAGCCTTTGTCCCAGGGTCACCGCATATTGAGTTACCCTTCGGGAATGGCCGAAGGTCCAGGGAGACTTCTGGTCTACGGTCTCTGCCATGGCCTCTACAGTCTGTTTAAATACCCTCTCCAGTTTGTTTACCATATCATGGAGCGCGGCTGTCCTCTGGACGACCTTTGCTTCTAAGGTCTCAAAGGATTCTTTTAGGAGGAGGTTCATTTTGTTGATAGAGTTGGAGAGCTCCTCAAGCTCATCCCCGGTAGTTATATTCACCCTGTGCCAGAAGTCCCCCTGGGAGATGTGAGAGGCAGCCTGGCAGAGGTCTTTAAGGGGACGGGTAACGTAATGGGCCGAGTAGGCACCCAGGGCCACGGCTATAAGGCATGCGGTAAATACAATATAGGTAATGTTTCGGGTAATACTACGTTCTTCTTCACCTATGGCTTGAAGTGTCTCTTTAACCTTTTCTTGCGTCTTAGCGTAGCATTGATTTGCGCATGCAATTAGGGCCTCAAGGTGTTTATCCATCTCATACATTGTCTTACTACCTGCTGGGTTACCAACAGGATTTTCAAGGTCTAATATCTCCAGGGCCTTTTTGTCCACCTCTTTAAAGTGGTTTTCCATATTTGTTAAACCTTCGACATCGATGTAAGGGGTTCTTTCTGCTACATCCCTCAGGATACGAAATTTATCCTCTATGTCCATCCTGTATTGCTTGTATAGCTTTCTCTCCTCTTCTTCTCCACTAATGAGATAATCATGGGTTGGCATAAAAGCCCTGTATAAGTCCATATGCAGGTTCAGCATAGAAAAACGTGCCTTTTCGGCCTCGATTATCTTGTTAGAAAGGGCCTCTGTCCTGGATAGGCCTTGCAGGAGCAGGAGATTTACCACCACAAGAGGGGCAGCCGCACCCAGGAAGATGATAATGAATTTCTGACGGAGCCTCATGGACAGGTCTCCTAAGAGAAGGGGCTGTAAAGACCTTGTAAAAAGGTTGTGCTTAACTAAAAGAGCCTATAATGTCTTCTTCTGGCCCTGGGTGGGCCAAGGACCTCTCCCAGGATAACAGCCCGCTGGAGCTCATTCTTAGGCAGGGCACCTGCAGGGAATATCGGCCTGGGCGGAGCCTTTGCTGTGGGTGCTTCTAGGGGTTTCTCTGGAAAGAGGGCGGGCCTTGCTTCTTTTTTGGGTGTGGGGGGAACACGGGCGGGAGCGGCCTCCTTGACCCTTGTGCGCCTGGGTCTCCTGGGGGGTCTTTCCCTTTCTATGATAATCTCTGGTCTTTCTTCTACAACCAGGCCCTCCAGGACCTTCCTCAATTCATCCATAAGGCTGGGACCCTCCCCTTTGGCTTCACCCCCCTCTCGCCGCCTCTCTATACCCCGCTTGAAGAACCATTTTACAATAGTCCCCAGGAAGAGGAGGAGAAGTAGCAATGCCCAGATTATTACATCCAACTCTCTTTCCATGAGGAAACCCTTTTGTTATTAAACCTCTGCAAAAGTAAGAGTATAGGGCAAAGTTTTATACCCTCCCCCTTGATGGGGGAGGGCAGGGTGAGGGTGAATTACTACTCTCCCCTAACCCCTCCCATCAAGGGAGGGGGGCTAAATGGTTCCAGTGAAGGGTCATTGCGAGGGGCGAAGCCCCAAAGGAATCTAGATTGTTCGCCGAAGGCGAATCCGCCTATGGCGTGACTTCGCTGCCCCTTCTCCGCCCAAGGCGGCTCAGGGCTACGGCTCGCAATGACCCTTAGGCAGATTTGCATCTGGCATGACCCCGCCTATTCCTGTAATGATAATAGGACCGCCCCTTTCAGAGGTTTCATTAATGCCCTTCCCCTGTGGGCTTGGCGATAGAGCGTCTCATCTCTGTATCTGCCTGGATATTCCTGAACTGGTAGTAGTCCATTACACCCAGGTGGCCATCCCTGAAGGCCTGAGAAATAGCCTTGGGTACCTCGGCCTCTGCCAGTACCACCTTTGCGCGGTTTTCCTCTACCAGGGCCTTCATCTCCTGTTCCCTGGCCACGGCCATGGCCCTTTTCTTCTCTGCCTCTGCCTGGGCTACCCTCTTGTCTGCCTCGGCCTGGTCTGCCTGGAGCTTGGCCCCTATATTCTCTCCCACGTCCACATCGGCTATATCAATGGACAGTATCTCAAAGGCTGTCCCGGCATCCAGTCCCTTCTGCAAGACCTGCTTGGAGATGAGGTCAGGGCTTTCCAGCACCTTTTTATGGGTCTCTGCAGAGCCTATGGTAGAGACGATGCCCTCACCCACCCTGGCAATAACCGTCTCTTCCTTGGCCCCACCCACAAGACGCTGCATATTGGCCCTAACAGTTACCCTGGCCTTTACCTTGAGCTGGATACCGTCCTTGGACACGCCGTCAATGGTATCGCGCCCCCTGGCAGGGTCTGGGCAGTCAATGACCTTTGGGTTTACGCTGGTTCTTACTGCATCCAGTACGTCTCTGCCTGCCAGGTCTATGGCGCAGGCCTGATTAAAGATCAGGTCTATATTGGCCTTATTTGCGGCAATAAGGGCCCGTACCACATTGGGCACGTTGCCTCCGGCCAGATAATGCGCCTCCAGCAGTCCAGTATCCATTTCCAGACCTGCCTTCTTGGCCATGATTCTCGATTCCACAATTATCCTGGAGTTCACCCTTCTGAAGGTCATACCTACTAACTGTATGATAGATACGGGTGCGCCTGAGGCCATGGCCTGGATGTAGAGCCAGCCGTATCTAAAGAGGAGCAGCAGGAACAGGAATAGTATTATTCCTATAAAGATTATTCCTACCACTGCGAACTGTTTGGGTATCATAAAGGGCAATTTTTCCATGATTCCACCTTCCTGTCCGCCTGGGGCGGTTAAATTGGTTTAACTACCACCTTGTTTCCTCGCACCTCTATTACCTTAATCCTTGCATTCTTTGACACCATCTCCCCCTTGCTTATAACGTCCACCCGCCTACCGTTAAAGTTTGCTACGCCCGAGGGTCTGAGCATGGTTATGGCTACACCCTCTTTGCCCAGGAGGTCCTCCAGACCTCCAGCGGAAGTAAACCCCTCCTCAGAGGCGGTGATGGCGAAGGTCCTGGAGGCCAGCCTGTACCAGAGAAAGACAAATAAAGGGACTGAAAGGATGCTAATCAAGATAAATATATTCCCCAGACCCCTTGCCCCTGTGTCATAAGCCATGTAAATGCTGGCTATGACACAGATAGTGCCAAGGATTCCCACTATCATGCCAGGGATGAGTATCTCGGCAAAGACGGCCAGGAGGCCAAAAGCGAAGAGTATTATCAACTGGGACTGGCTCATACAGGCCTCACTATTATCCTGTTTCCTTTTATTTCCATAACTTCTACCGCCTGTCCACTGTCCACGAACTCCCCCTGGGTGACAACGTCCAGGACCTCCTCCCCTATCTGTGCCCTGCCAGAGGGTCTAAGCATGCTCAGGGCATAGCCCCTCTTTCCTACCAGGCCTTCTTTAGGGAGGGGAAGGGTAGTTTCAAACCCCAGTTCTGCCACCTCTGCTGTCTTCAGTACCAATCTCCCGAAGAGGGGCATCCCAGGGAGGTACCTGATTAATATTATCATAACAATAATGCTCCCTGTGATGCTAGAGAGTATCTGCAGTAGATTTACACGGAGTTCCTCGTAATGATAAGGGGTCTGGGGTACCAGGAATTCCTGGAAGGAGAGTAGAATGCCCGTGAACATGAAGGCTATGCCTGCCACGCCGCAGAGGCCAAAGCCAGGTAAGAGGAATATCTCTGCGGCCAGGAGCATTACCCCCAGGGCAAAGATTATCATCTCAGGGACCTCGGCCAGGCCCACCATATATTTACTGAGGAACACAGTGGCCAGACATAACACGCCAACAAGGCCAGGGAGTCCCAGGCCCGGGGCCTTCATCTCCATATACAAGGCGATAAGGCCCACCCCAAGGAGTATGGGGGCGATGCTGTCCAGGAAGCGCACCATGTCCTCTGACCAATTCGTTATCAACTCCCTTACCTCCTGGGGCGCAAGGGAGTATTCTTTAAGGAGCCCTTCGCGGTTTTCTACTATATGTCTGGCGAATCCGTACTCCTTTGCCTCTCTGGCGTGCATGGTGAGGAGTTTACCCTCTTCCACGATGAGCTTCTTGGACTTTATCTTTTTTGTCTCCTCCTCAGGCATATCCTTTAGTTCCCTGGCAGTGATATAGCGCCCCTGGGGCTCTTCTTCTGTGATTATACGGTAGACCTCCATCTCCCTGGTTACCATGGCCTCGGCCAGGGTAGGGGGGTAGCCGTTTTTCTCGGCAAACTTCCTGAATTTTGTCCTGAGTACGGTCTGTATCTTCTCCCCTGCCGTCTTATAACCCCCCTCAGTAGAAGGGATAATAGGTTCGCAGTCGCCCAGCTCTGCCTGGGGGCCCATGACAATCTCATTACAGGCCACGGCTATCAAGGCCCCGGCGGATATAGCCTTTGAGGGGATATAGGCCATGCTCTTTGTGTCTTTGATATTCACGATGTACTCAGAGATGTCAAAGGCAGGCTCAAGCCGCCCCCCATAGGTATCTATCTCGAAGATTATAAGACTGGGCTTTTCTTGCAGGGCAATCCCTACCCTTCTTTCCAGTGAGCTGTAGAGCCCGCCATCAATCATCCCTTCTAAGGGGATTATAAAGGCCTTTGCCTGGGGCTTTTCCTCCTGTGCAAACATTGAAGAATGGCCCATCAGGAGGATAAGGAGGCACAAAGATGTGTGAATTAGTTTCTTCATAACTACAGGAGACATCAAAAGGGATTGGGTTTTACCTCTTAATTCATTATACCAGAGTATTTTATCCCTATGTATAATAT
>JAUQZZ010000124.1 GCA_030586765.1 Candidatus Brocadiales bacterium
GTTTCTAGGTAGATAGGCTATAGATACCCTTTCCAGTAATGGCGTGGCCTCGGCCCTGGAGGAAGAGAGGCTTATGCGATACTGGATAAAGCGTGCGCTGGGGCTTAGTATCTTTGTGCCCTGGGTGTATTCCTCTGACCATTGGCTCCAGGTGTTGTCTGGTGTCTTGCTGTTGCCCGTCCTGGTAGCCAGGGTGATCTTTGTGTCCTCTGGAACCTTTGCCTCCCAGGTTATATTACCCCAGTGGGAATTAAACCTGGCGTCCAGGGTCTCTGATTCAAAGATGCCCTCAGGAGTATAGTCCTTGGATAATCTAAAAAGTCCGCCTTTGTTCCCTGTACTAAAAAATAATCCCCTACTGCCTAGAGGTAAGAGGGAGAGAATCTGGGATTCTTGTACCTCAAGTAATTCGCTTACTTCACCCTCTTTGTCAATTTTATAAAGCCTGGCTGCGTTACCGGTACCTACGAAGATGTTATCTTCCTCATCTGTGGAGAGGGCAAAGACAAAGCCCTGAGGGACCTCAAGGATTCGCCTGACGTTGCCTTCAGGCGTGATCTTGTAAATAAAGTTTGGTGCCTTCACTGCAAGGCCACGAGGGGGGAGCTTTTCCGCACCTTTTACCCTGGGTTCCCTTGGTAAAGGGGGCATGATTATTTCTTCCTGTAGTCTTTCCGCCGGGACAGGAGGTCCCACCTCTTGAGGATGCGGGGGTGGGGCCAGGGAGACTGCAGGAGGGGGTGGAGGCACAATGGGTATCTGCGGGCGTGCCCCTGCGGCTGTACCAGCATAGAGGTTTCCCTGATGGTCTATGGCCAGGCAATGGACCTCGTTCTCTTCGGCATCGTAGAGGACGAAGGTATTCCCTTCTGGGGCTATCTTGTAGATTATTCCATCGGGCTCACTGCAGGCGTAGAGGTGGCCATCTTTATCCAGGACCAGGTCTAGGATGTTGGCCTGGGAGGAGGCAAAGAAGACACTGGCGGTACCCTCCTCGGAGACCTTGTAGATTATCCCTTTAGGGCCTGTGGCGGCGTAGAGGTTGCCCTTTGTGTCAAAGAGGAGGTCCCATATATACAGGTCAGGTAGATTGCAGAAAACCGTGGCTTCCCTTTCTGGGGATATCTTGTAGATTGTGCCCCTGGGTGAAGTGCCAGCATATACGTATCCAGTGGGGCTCACCGCCAGGGACTGGATATAGAGCTCAGAGGATTTATAGATTAACACCAACTCCCCATAGGGAGAAAGCTTATAGACTGAACCTGGGTCACCTGTACCAATGTAAATATTATCCTGGGGGTCTTTTGCTAGACACCAGGCATAGGGTTCTTTTATCCCTTCCACGGGTTCAATTTTTGGAGATAGCCTGATACCAGTGCTGAGGAGGGAGACATTGTTTTTTTTGCCCTCTTCAAATCCAGAGGAGGAAGACTGGTTAAACGTTAGGGTAGAAACGGCCAGAGTCTGGTCTCCCCAAAGGGATGACACCAAAATGGCAAGAAGATATAGAATAGCTCTAATCATTCCATGGCCTTCGATAAAGGGAGCAAGCTCTGTACCTCCTTGGTGCAGGGCGGTAACCTTAGTAATTACGGTGATTTTCATCTATTACCGTAATAGATAAGGTATGGGAGCCATCTAGTATCCATTCCACAGGTTCTCGATGCACAATCTCTTCCATAAGGGGGTTTACACCGCTTTGATTGGAAGAGGACATAACTGCCAGGAGGGAGGGGGGTAGGGAGGGAAGTTCTTGTCCTTTATAGGTGATACCTCTCTTGGGCAATAGCGCCCTTATAATGAGATTGGTACTAGGTTCCATTTTCTCAAAAATCTTTACCAGGTGCTCAAAACTTGATGGATTAAATTTGTCGGGTGCCCTGGTTCTCTCCAGGGCCTGGCTAGTATTTGAATCGCATACATTTAATGTTATGATGCTGCCGGATTCCACATCGTTGGGTATCTGGATTGGGACTACCTTTTCCACGGCCTCTTGGGCAAAGGGTTTTATGGTTGCCGTCACATGGAGGGTTTCCCCAGGCTTTAGCTGTCTTTTATCTACCCTTATGTTTTCGATAATGGCCACCTTTCGCTCATCAGATACCTCTGCCTCTAAGGTAACTCCTGTTATGTTCACTTCCATAAAGTGATTGTTCATTATGAGAGAAATAGGTTGTGTTATATGGTAGACAGGGAACCAGGTAGGATGGGGTTCATAGTAAACATTTTCTATCCTAACAGGCCTTTCTCTACCTTCTATGTCCAGGGAGAGGGATAACCTGACAGTCTTATCCCCAGCCTGTCTTTCTGTGGCCAGGAGGGCGCTTTCTGAGGCCCACTGTATCAGGTTTTGAGTCAAAAATTTGTTATTTACCACCTCGAAATTATATTCTGTACCTCGTATCCCCTTGACCTTTACACGGCAGGGAATCATCTTAGAGAATTCTCCCAGGGTCCCTGCCAGGGCGCTCTTTCTATCCTGGGATATCTTTCCCAGGATCCTTGTGGGGGCGGCAATCTTTAAAGAGGTAGACTGACTAGGGATTACAGTATAGACATGGGCTCCAGCCATGGGTATGTCTGTGCGGCCCGATTGGATGAAGGGGTGACCAAAGGCCAGGATAGTATCACCCTCTCTATAGGTAATAGTGCCTACTGCCGCCGCATTTAAGTCTCCTTTCGCCAGTACAGTGGCCACTGCTGAGCCAGGAAGGAGTTCTACATTATCGGAAGAGCTAAGGGCCTCACCCCCACCTTGCACAGGAAAGAGACCAAACTTTTGTAAGGTAGAGGACATATCCTTTAAGACCCTCTGGTCAAATCCAGAGACTACTAGAGGGGTTATTATAGGGACAAGGCGAAGGGGATACTCATCCAGTCCCCTCTTCTCCAGTACCTCCTTCACAGAGGATTCCTGCAGGGCCAGGGAGGACTCCCAGGATTCAGCAGAGGCGCCCAGTTGCTTTTTTTCCTTGTCGTCACGGAGTTCTAATACCTGCAGCATGTTCTTTATGGGTGTCACCCCAGCAATGGCCTCTTTTGCAAAGCTCCAGCCGTAAGACACCGCACCTATCACCCTGTCTCCTATATATACAGGGCTTCCGCTCATCCCTGAGATTATGCCCGTCTTGTCCAGGGGCTCTCCAGACATCTTGACGAGAATCATATCTGTCTTGGCTTCCCAATTCTTTAATACCCCCAATATCTCAACATCAAATTCCTCTATCTTTTCCCCTGAAAAGACCGTCTTGCCGTATCCCTTCATCCCAGGTTTTAATTCATCCAAATCAAGGACTATACCCGCTGGGTCCTGTGCACCAAGAACCAGAGGAACTACCAGAAGTAGTAAGAAGATGGAAAAAATAGACTTATAAGACATGCTTTACCATAAATTATAAATTCTTAAGAGCTTAAGTAAACCAAGTTTATCAATTTTAACAGCCTTTGTCAAATGTCAGATAATATCTCGGCCCCTTTTTCCCGAGAAATGTTGATATTAAAGACCAGAGGTGCTATAATTTTTGTGTTATTATGAGCACTAAATTACTGGACATTAAGGATATAGGTCATTACTGGGATTACCTGGGGGAAGCCGCCCAGGCCCTCAGGGAGGGTGAGTTAGTGGCCTTTCCCACAGAGACGGTCTATGGACTGGGGGCAAATGCCCAGAGTAAGGAGGCCGTGGCAAGACTCTATGAAATCAAGCAGAGACCCCAGGAAAAGGAGTTGGCCCGATTAATCTCGGATATAGAAGAGTTGGGGCCCCTCCTGGAGGGCCTTCCTGTTGCTGCCAGGATTTTAATGAGGGAGTTTTGGCCCGGACCCCTGACTATCGTCATTAGAGACCCAGATGGCAGGGACGTGGGGATAAGGCTCCCTGGCCACAAGGTTGCCAGGGATTTAATCAGGATGGCAGGGGTGCCTATCCTTGCCACCAGTGCCAATCTGTCTGGCAGACCCCCGGCTATAGACGCCCAGGGGGTGATGGAGTCCTTCAGGGGAAAGGTAAAGATTATACTGGATGCAGGCCCTTCATCCCTGAAGGTGCCCTCTACTGTGGTGAAGGTTACCCATGAGGCCTGCCCTTCCGTCGCTCCAAAGGAGCTATGGAGGGCCTGCCATATATTGCGCCTGGGTGCTATACCAAAAGAAAGGATATTTGATTGTTTAAAGAAGGAAGAGATTGGGGTAGTGCAGTGAAGATAGCCATAGCTTCTGACCATAGGGGATTTGAGTTTAAGCAGAAGATTTCTGGCATCCTGTCCCAATCAGGCCACACTATAGTGGATTTTGGGACCAATAACTCAAACAGTTCTGTGGACTATCCCGACTACGGCTCCAAGGCAGCCAAGGCCGTTGCCCAGGGACAGTGTGACAGGGCCATCCTCATCTGTGGCACTGGTATAGGCATGTCCATGGCGGCTAACAAGATTAAAGGAATTAGGGCTACAGTGGGAAACGACCTCTTCAGTGCGGAGATGAGCCGCAGGCATAATGATTCTAATGTCTTGTGTCTAGGGGCCGAACTAATACCCCCAGGCTCCCTGGCCTTGAAGATAGTCCAGTTGTGGTTGAACACCCCCTTTGAGGGAGAAAGGCATGCCAAGAGGGTAGCAAAGATAATGGAACTGGAAAATAACAAATGACCATATCCACCCCTCCATCCGCCTTGGGCGGACAGCCCACCTCTTTAGAAGGCGCACGCCTTAAGGTAATACTCCTTGCCCATACCCCTGAACCTGAGAAACTGGTAGCCCAGGCCGCTAAACTCTGCTACAGCCCAGCCAGCATCGAAGACCTCCGTGAGACCATAGCGCGGACAGACCAGGAAAAATTTATAAGGAAGCTCCTCTCCATGGGGCATATGTCCCCTGTGGAACACATCTCCTTTACCTTTGGGGTGGAGGGCATCTCCAGGGTCTGCACACATCAATTGGTGAGGCACAGGCTGGCCTCCTATTCCCAGCAGAGCCAGCGTTACGTGGGTAAGGATGCCAAGAAGACGGGCAAGCCCTTTGAGTTTATCATCCCTCCCAGTGTTATAGAGGCAGGGAAAAAGGAGTGGTTTGTAGAGAAGATGCTTGAGGTGCAGAGGTGGTATGACGAATTGGTATCCGCCTTAGGCGGACTGGGATACAAGGGCGAATCTGCCTATGAGGATGCCCGCTTCCTCCTGCCCAATGCCGCAGAGACAAAGATTATTATCACTATGAACGCCAGGGAACTCCTCCACTTCTTCAGGGTCAGGTGTTGTAACCGCGCCCAGTGGGAGATTCGGGAAATGGCCATAGAGATGCTCCGCCATGTAAAGTCCATGGTTCCCTCCATTTTTGGCAACGCCGGCCCCGCCTGTGTAAGGGGCAATTGCAGCGAAGGCCCCCTCACCTGCGGGAAGATAGAGGAGGTAAGGGCAAGGTTCAGGGGGCTTGCTTAGAAGGGGTGCTGGAGACCAAAAATGGCTGAGTGTATTATTAAGATTAAAATTGAGTCTTTAGAAGAAGGGGGCTACCTTGCCACTAGCGATGAACTGCAAGGCCTGGTTGCCCAGGGCAGGACCATCGCCGAGACGATGGAGATTGCCCAGGATGTGGCCAGGAAGATAATCGAATCCTGCCTTGAACACGGAGACCCACTTCCTGAGAAGATTAAAACTAAATTAAAGCCCCCCAGATTATTTCTTATTTTAGCGCGTAAATGAAGTAGTGCAATTATCTTAAGTTAGGTGAATTCGAGTATGACTTTAAGATGCTTCGTAGCAATGGCTTTCGGCCGTGAAGATACTGACAAGGTTTATGATGTATTGATTGCCCCAACATTAAGAAATAAAGGGGTGAAATCTGTTCGAGTAGACCGAATAGAGCACAATGATGACAT
>JAUQZZ010000014.1 GCA_030586765.1 Candidatus Brocadiales bacterium
TCCCCTGAGCGCCTGGAGGCCCTGATAGCCTATGTAAGGAGCCTGGAGTTTACAGGCAGCCCCTTCAGGACCCCTGATGGCGGCCTGACAGATGCCTCAAAGAGGGGGATGAAGCTATACTTTGACCCCAAGGTCGGGTGTTCCGCCTGCCATCCTGGTGACCCAGCAGACGCCAGGGCCCTCTTCAGTGACGGCCAGACCCATGATGTGGGCACAGGCCGTGTAGGGAAGTACGGGTTCAGGACCACCCCCGGGGCTGTCTTTAACAAGAAGGCCCTGGACCAGGGTATAGACCCCTACGGGGAGGAGTTTGATGTACCCATCATAGGGCTGGATTTAGTAAAGGAGTTTGACACCCCCACCCTGAGGGACATCTACGCCTCTGCGCCCTACTTCCATGATGGCAGTGGCCAGACCCTCATGAGCACCATAGATAACACCGTCACCGAGTCAGATAAGCACGGTGTAACCTCCCACCTCAGTAAGCAAGACCTGGAGGACATCGTGGAGTTCATGAAGGCGCTGTAAAGACAACAACTAAGAAGGGGGGGCCGCCCCCTTTTGGGCGGCCCATCCCTCCCCTTAGAGGGAAGAAGAGGAGGGTAACCCAAGGGGAGTTTGTGACCTTTTGAAGTTCGCCTGAGGCAAATCTCCGTCATATTGAGGATGCCTTACGGCATGACATTGGTATGCACACTGAAAGGAGGAGGAAGCTAGCGATGAAGCGAAGGTTATTACTTAAGACCATGACCATGCTCGCGGCCGGGCTGGTGATTCTTTGGAGTCTGGATAGCTCGGCGCAGGTGATGGTCGGTGGACCAAAGCCAGGGAAGGCCCTGTGGACCGACTACTGGGGAATGTCTAAGGAAATCCAGGGCAAGGTAAGTACCGTTATCTTTACCCAATCGCCCAAGACTGCGGCTGGGGACCCCTATCATAGATACCCCGATTATGTCCCAGAAGGCAGCCGTATTTGCTCTATCGACCTCGGTTCTAAACAGTCAAAGGTATTGACCGAGGGTTTCTCTACGGCCTTTGACCCATGTGTCTATTGGGATGCCAAGAAGTTTGTCTTCGCTGGGATACAGAAGGGTGCTTCTGGAGGCCCTCAGCTATGGGAAATGAATGTTGACGGTAGCAGTCCCCGCCAGCTGACAGACTTACCTGGGAAGTGCAGGTCACCTATTTACTATGCAGCGGGTTCTATCGTGCCAGGTGAAGGAAATATAGTATGGCGTGATAGGTATTTTGAAGGTGACTGGAAGGTCCGTGGTAAGGTAGAGAAGACAGGTTTCATACACTTCTCTTATTCCCCGCCGGGTGTAATGGATGAGTACTACAATCCCTTCAGTTATCAGCTCTGGAGGCTAGATGCCCAGGGTGGAAAGGTAACGGAGCGTATTACCGGGGCAAAGCTGAGTGGTATAGACTCCCCCAAACTTAATACCGTGGTGGACCAGATAACCTACAACGTCAGCTCAGACTTTGACCCATGGCTCACCAGGGACGGAAGGGTAGGTTTCTCTAGCACCCAGGCCCTTGGTACACGCATGTATGGCAAGGGAAGGATAGCTATCTTTACTGACAACTGGGATGGTTCCTATCCCCAATCCTTCTACGGTAACTGTGAAGGTGAGGGTGAGATAGGCCACTCCAGGGTACAGGCCAAGGAACATCCTGACAACATGGTAATCTTCACAGAAGGCCCTTACCAGAACTACGGTGCAGGGCAGTTGGCATCGGTTCGCTACACAGCACCCTTCCAGAGCCATTATAAACAGCTTACAGATGGAAGGGGATTATATAGGGACCCCCACTGTCTGCCCGACGGCAGGGTAGCGGCTTCTTATGCCGAGAGGGGAGACTTCGGGATATATTGGTTTGATTTGAGCAAAGGCTGCGTGGGAGAGCTAATTTACGACGACCCCAACTGGAACGACCACCAGCCAACCCCTGTGTATCCCAAGTATAAGCCCAGATGGATCAACACCTTCACTGCTGGTAACAACTTTGGCGTCACTGTAGTGACTTACCAGCCCTTTGACCAGGTAAAGGTGGAAGGTTATCCATCATCCTGGGGTACGGCTTGTTGCTTTGATACCACCTACACGCCTCCTCCTGGAAGTACTACCATTGGAGGCATAGAGGTTGGGCCTTATCCATGGCAGTTGGCCAGGCCTCTCAAGAAGGGTGATGTAAAGGCAACGAGAGCCATTAGTGGTTATCAGTGCAAGGAACCCGATTCTAAGAGGTTCATTGTTGGTGCAGGAAGACATCTCTTAGGCGGAGAGCGTACCAGCAGCAACACAGGTACTATGTTCCAGCAGAGGACCATCTGGGGTTATCAGTACGTGGAGGATGATGGTTCAGTGGTTACCTCAGGTCCTGCAGATGCCCCTTGCTGCCTCCAGACCCTGGATGACAGGGGTATGGCCCTTTCCACTGCTATGTGGTGGGGCTATCTGAGGCCCTATGGTGGTAGGATATGCAGTGGTTGCCATGATGGTTCCTACAGAGGCAGGGCCTTCAAGAACGAGCACTTCAAGGCCCTTTATAACTGGTGGTATGATGACAGGAGCCACTATGATTCACCCTTCCTCTGGGGCTATTTGAAGGTAGATAAGGATGGCTACTATGCAGGGGTAAAGCATGGTGAGGACGTAGTGGTACCTGCAGACGTCTACTATGGTGGGCCTTCGGGTACTACCTCCCAACCTGTGGAGGGTCTTACCAGAGAAAAGTGGAGGACAGTTGATTTCAGGAGAGACCTCCAGCCCATCATTGATGCGAAGTGCGCCAAGTGCCATGATGGCACAGTCCCACCCAACATGAGCGGTGGTTCAGCACCCGTGTCAGAGGGTGGTGTAGCGGCCTTCAGCAGGGCCTATAACAGCCTGCTGGCGCAACAGCCTGGCAAGGACCCTGTGCTGGGAGGCAAGTATGTTAACCCAGGCAGTGCCAGGAACAGCCTTCTTGCATGGAGGCTCTATGAAGAGGCCCTTAGTAACTTCCCACCCAGGTCTCAGCCCTTCCCAGTTGAAGGGAGACTGCTACACAATAAGTTCCTCTCTCCTGAGGAGAGATACTTATTCGTGGAGTGGGTGGATCTAGGTTGCCAGTGGGATAACATCCCAGGGCCTGACTTCTACCCAGGCTATCGTGCCCAGTAATGTAGGTATGTAGCCTACTTTAGAGGGGCTGGTAGAGTCTTTTCTGCCAGCCCCTTTTTTTTTGCTAGAGGGGGTTGTTGAAAAATTGCCTTGACACGTAAGCTCTTATAGATATAATTGGAAAGTCTATGAAATGAGCTATATAGGACTCAGAGGGAAATCTGGGAAGGGGGGTGATTGCCCAAGTTTTTAATCCTGTCTCAAAAGCAAAAACTCACTATAAAAGCAGAGGAGAGTTATCTTATTATTAGAAAGGAGAAGAGAGTGGCAATGTTTAAGAAGCCTTTGTCTTGCTGTGCTATCCTGGCCATGGTGGGGCTTCTATTGCTAGCCAGCCCTTCCGTAAGCCTTGCCGACCCTGACCCCGCCACCTTTCAAGACGTAGCCTCGCAGGTGTTTGGTCAGGGTGTAGGTAAATGTGATACCGGTGACCTCTATATCTTTGGGCTCACCTCCACCTATGTACAACCAGAATACGTAGAGGGAAGGGGCCCTTATAAGTCTTTCTTGAAGTTCTTACCAGTAATCCGCTGGTACGACCCAGAAAACTATTTCGTTAACAATAACTCAGTAGAAGGGGTATTCAAGACAGAGGAGTGTGTTTTGTGCCATACCGTGCAGACCCCTACTATTGTGAAGGACTGGAAGGCCAGCGCACACAGCAACACCAGGCCTAGCGAAGACGACGCCAAGAAGTACTATCTTGGGGACCATAATGCCATCGCCCAAAAGGCAGCAGATATAGAAAAGCGTCTTGGGGTAGAGCTTCCCGTGGTAGGTTGTGATAAGTGTCACGGTAACGACCACCAGAAGCTGACGATGCCCACCTGGAAGACCTGTCAGCCTTGTCATCCAGAGCAGACGGCAGGTCACAGGTCCGGCGGTCTAGGTTCCCATACCCACGCCTTTACTGTAAATACCCTGGAATTCTCCTGGCACGTAGGTAAGCTCCCCGAGGAGGTACAGGGGTGCGCGGCCTGTCATGCTATTATAGAGAACAGGTGCGACGGTTGCCACACCAGGCACAAGTTCAATGCAGCCGAATCCAGGAAGGGCGGCGCCTGCAGGTACTGCCACCTGGGTGTTGACCACAGGGAATGGGAGATGTACACCACCTCCATGCATGGTATCCTTTATGAAGAGGAAATAGCCGTCCAGGACTGGACAAAGCCTGTAAAGAAGGGCAATCATAGGGTTCCTGCCTGCGCCTACTGCCATATGCAGGACGGTGACCACAACGTCCAGAGGTTCGGAACCATATACAGCGACATGGGCATGTTTGAGATAGACCGTGGTGCCCCAAAACATGCGGCAAAGAGGGAGGCATGGATAAAGAAGTGTATGGACTGCCACTCTAATAACTTTGCCAGGGACCAGCTCAGGGCCGTGGACTATGGCATCAGGGCAAGCTTCACCAAGTGGCGCGAGGCGGCCAATATCATCGTGGGCTGCTACCTGGAGGGCATCTGTGACCCCATGCCCACGGACCTTGCCCCTGACTGGTACGGGCATTACACCTTCAGCTTATTGCCCAACGGCGACCCCAGGTTCTACAACGTCTCTGAGATAGAGAGACTCGGCCTGGAGTTCATCTGCTATCAGACGGCTCAGGTCTATAAAGCCCTGGCCCACATGGCCATTTACAACGCTACCTACGGCACAGGCGGTGCCTTTGAGCAGGACCGCATGCTTGTCCAGATAAAGGCAGAGGCCAGCCGTCTAAAGAGGTTCAAGGCCGTAGAACAAAAGGCGGGGATTGATTACAAACCGCCAGAGTTCTGGAAACACGGCGAGTACACCGACCTCCTCATGGGTTGGAAGAGGAAGGAAGGAGACGTGGACCTGGCATGGTATAAGAGGACAGATATACCTCACCGTCACAATGCCGATGCAGGGCTTGAGACTCACATCCCTGAGGTTCACGGACACGAGACCAAGGCAGAGTAGGTTCTCTTGCTAGACACAAAGAGGGTAGCAGAGAATTTTCTGCTACCCTCTTTCGTTTTGGGATTCCATAAGAAGGGAAAATTATGAAAACTAAAGTCACGAAAAGGATTGAGAGCCAGAGGTTGCCGGACGAGCGGGGCCGCTTTGGTAAATTTGGAGGGAGATATGTACCAGAGACCCTTATGCCCGCCCTGGACCAACTGGAGCAGGAGTATCTGAAGGCAAAAGAAGACAAGGCTTTTCAAGAAGAGCTAAACTATTACCTCAGAGAGTATGTTGGAAGGCCTTCACCCCTGTACCTGGCAGAGAGACTTAGCAGGGAGTTGGGGGGTGTAAAGATATATCTTAAAAGGGAGGACCTTAACCATACCGGAGCCCACAAGATAAATAATACCCTGGGACAGGTGCTCCTGGCCAGAAGGATGGGTAAGAGCCGTATAATTGCAGAGACTGGGGCAGGCCAACACGGAGTAGCCACTGCTACAGCAGCGGCCATGTTCGGCCTGGAGTGTGAGGTTTATATGGGAGAAGAGGATATGCGGAGGCAGTCCCTCAACGTCTTCCGCATGCGGCTCCTTGGGGCCAGGGTCATTCCTGTAAAGACAGGCTCAAGGACATTAAAGGATGCCACCAATGAGGCCCTGAGGGATTGGATGGCCTCTGTTAGACACACCCACTATATTATAGGTTCTGTTGTAGGGCCTCATCCTTACCCCATGATGGTGAGGGATTTCCAGGCCATCATCGGAAGAGAAACCAAGGCACAAATCCTGGAGAAGGAAGGAAGACTCCCCGACTATCTCATCGCTTGCGTAGGAGGGGGGAGTAACTCTATAGGCCTTTTCTATCCCTTCCTCCAGGATAATGGTGTAAAGATGATAGGTGTAGAGGCAGGGGGACTTGGATTAGGCGTTGGAGAGCATGCCGCAACCCTGTCCTATGGGAAAGTAGGGGTACTTCACGGAAGCATGAGTTACGTCCTTCAGGACGAGGACGGCCAGACCCTGCCCGTACACTCTATCTCCGCAGGACTCGACTACCCAGGTGTAGGTCCAGAACACAGCTACCTGAAAGAGACAGGCAGGGCGGAATACGTCTCCATAACCGATAAAGAAGCCCTGGAGGCCTTCCAGGTATGCGCCCATTCAGAAGGGATTATACCCGCCCTGGAGGCGGCCCACGCCCTGGCCTATACAGCAAGATTGGCTCCCTCCCTTAGCAAAGATAGTATCATAGTTGTATGTCTCTCCGGCAGTGGGGACAAGGATACCTTTGAAGTAGCCGCCAAGCTCGGAGAGAAGATTTAGTTCCTTAATGAACAGGATTGACCAGAAGTTCCAGGAGCTAAGGGCCAGGAAAGAACCTGCCTTCATCCCTTTTATTACGGCAGGAGACCCCAACCTGCAGGTAACCAAAGCCCTCATCCTAGAACTGGAGAGACGAGGGGCCGACATCGTAGAACTAGGCATACCCTTCTCTGACCCCATTGCTGACGGCCCAGTTATCCAGGCCTCCTACTATAGGGCTCTATCTAAGGGCATCAGATTGCAAGACGTCTTTGCCGTGGTAAAGGAGTTGAGAAGGGAGACGGAGATACCTCTGCTCTCCATGGTCTCTTATAGTATAGTCTTCAGTAAGGGAAGGGAGGTCTTTATCCAGAAGGCCCTGGAGGCAGGATTTGACGGCGCTACTATACCAGACCTACCTGTAGAGGAAAGCGAGGCAGTACTTCGGGCTGCAGAAGAGAGAGACTTCCGCATCGTTTGTTTTGTTGCCCCCACCACTACCCCCAGTCGGATGGACCAAATAGTTAAAAAGACACAGGGATTCCTTTACTATATCTCTGTGGTAGGTATAACAGGGGTAAGGGATAATCTTCCACAGGATATGAGGGAGAATATCCTGAAATTGAAGGAGCTGACAAACAAACCTGTTGCCTTGGGTTTTGGCGTATCAACCCCTGAACAGGCCAGGGCAGTAGGGCGTGTGGCAGACGGAGTTATCGTGGGTAGCGCTATTATGAAAGAAATAGAGAGGAATTTGGATAGGCCCCTGCCTGAGATGACTCGAGCCGTCGGAGACCTTGCTGCAAGATTAGCTATAGGGGCTAAAGGGAAGATACAAAGCTGAATAGTTTAATAATGTAGTGTAACAGTCTGTAGGGCAGATAGTTACGTAAAATGACTACTATTGATATCTCTTCTAGAGCTGTGGAGATTGCCCCGGGGGTCTTTTGGGTAGGGGTTCTACACCGTGACCGTGCCATCTTTGATAGCTTTATGAGCCTGCCTTACGGTACAACCTATAACGCCTATCTTATCCGTGGCAAAGAAAAAACGGCCCTGGTGGATACAGTGAGTCCTGAATTTGGCGAACTGCTCCTGAAAAAGATTGCAGGGTTAGTAAAGCCTGAGGACATAGACTACGTGGTGATGAACCACGCTGAGCCGGATCACGGAGGCTCCATCCCCAGGGTCTTATCAGTAGCCAAGGGTGCAAAGTTAGTTGCCTCTCAAAAGGGAGTGGGCATGGCCAAGCTTTACTATGATGTCCCAGGGGATAGAACCATAGCTGTAGGAGAAGGCGATACCCTTGATTTAGGCGGAAAGACGCTCAAGTTCATAGACGCCCCCTGGCTTCACTGGCCCGAGACCATGTTTACCTATCATTTAGAGGAGGGAGTCCTTTTACCCTGCGACTTCTTTGGTGCCCACATTGCCCCTGACAGTATCTTCGAGGATGAGGTGGGGGATATAGTGTTATCTGAGGCAAAGAGGTATTATGCCGAGATAATGATGATATTTCTTAACCCCATAAGAAAGGCTCTGGAGAAGGTGGATAAGCTGGATATAAGGGTTATAGGTCCGAGCCACGGGCCTGTATACCGCAGCCCCTGGCGGATACTGGAGGCCTATAAGAAGTGGGCCATAGGGCCCCTTGAGCCTAAGGTAGTGGTCATCTATGTTTCTATGTATGGAAATACTGCTATTTTGGAGAAGGCTGTGGTGGAGGCCGTAGAGGAAGAAGGCGTTGAGGCTGTAGTTTACAATATGGTAAGTGCAGATATCTCTCACATAGTGAACGACTTGGTGGACGCCAGTGCCATAATCTTTGGGTCTCCATCCTTCTACGGTGGCGCCCATCCCAGGCTGGCATCAGCAGTAGAACTTATTAGGACCATAAAGCCCAGGGGCAAAATGGTAGCAATCTTCGGCTCATACGGCTGGGGAGGAGGAGCAGCAAAAGAGATAAAGAAACGCCTTGAACCAGCAGGTTTTGAGATAATAGAAACCCTGGAAATACAGGGCCCCGCCAGGGAAGAGGCCACGGAGAGGGCGGCCGCCCTGGGTAAGACCGTTGCCCATAGGGTAAAGGCACTAGCTACCTCTGTACCCTAAGGCCTTAAATCCCACAGGTCTTTACCTCACCCAGGTCGACAGAGGTGAATTCTGAATGGCAGTAAGGGCACATATATCTGCTTACGCTTTTCCCACAAAGGGGACAGCCTACAGACTCCAGTTCCCTTTCCTCAGAAATTTCCACCTCTTTTAAACATACAGGACAGTCGGCAATCTTCATGATAGTATCCATTTTTCGGGCTAATATTTGGCTTTCTTAACTACAGTATATCCTTTCCTGTCTAGGCGGTCAAACCTTTGTTACAAAGGGAAATAAGGCTAAGAGGAAAGGTTTTTTACTATAAAAATTTTATTTTTACAGTTGACTTTTTATAAGATATTTTTATAATCATCTGTCACTCCAAAATGTAGAAACAACAGCTTGGAATAGAAAGATAGAAAGGAGGTGGTACAGGGTTAGTGGGTAAATGAGGAGGTATGAATTAGGTCTACGAGGGTTTAGATCTGACATAGAAAGGAGGAGAAGTTTTTAAGATGCCTAGATCGTTGAAGGTACTACTAATCCTCAGTTTGGTTGCTGGCATATGTTTCTTCTATCCCTTCAACGGTGGGTTAAATAATGATGTAGATGCAGTAGAAATTATCACCCACTGGGTACCCCATGAAGTCTATGGCATGCCTGGCGAGCCAGATAACTCAGGCAAGATCTTCTTTTCAGGTCTTTATGCCAAGTACATGGGGGCACCGAAGGATGGACCACCCTGGCCAGGGAAATACGGCAAGTTTTACAGAACCTTACCTGCCTATCGTTATTACATCCCTGATGCCATGTATAATAGGGACGACCTGCGTCCCTCAAACCCCATTAAAGGTGTCTTCCGTAACGAGCAGTGTCTTGGGTGTCATGAGGTTATGACACCAGGTATAGCTAGAGACTGGAAGATAAGCAGGCATGCTAAGGTAGAGCCTGTAGCAGTGGGCTGTCCCACCTGTCACGGTTCAGACCACCAGAAACTTCACATGCCGAGCTCTAAGACCTGCGGTACGGAGGATTGTCACGCCCAGCAGTACAATGAGAGTCAACAGGGAGGTATAGGCTCCCACGCCTCCTGTTCTAGTTTTGCCCAGGTGGAGTGTGCATGGTCTATAGAGAGACCGCCTGGTGACACCGCTGGTTGCGTATTCTGCCATACCAGTTCAGAGGAGAGGTGCTCTACTTGTCACGCAAGGCACCGCTTCGACCCCAGGACAGCCCGTAAGTCCGAGCAGTGCAAGCCATGTCACTGGGGTAAAGACCACCGCGACTGGGAGGCTTATGATATCTCCATTCATGGCGTAGTCTATCAGGCAGCAAAGTGGGACCCCAAGCATTTTGACTGGGAGAAGAAGCTAGCCGATGCTGACTACCAGGGTCCTACCTGCGCCTACTGCCATATGCGTGGAGGTCACCACAACGTCCAGAAGCTCTCCACGGTTTACACCAGTATGGGTATGTCTATGTGCGACCGCGGTGCGCCCATCTGGAAAGAGAAGAGGGAGGCAAACGTAGCCGTCTGTGACGATTGTCACTCCCCCAGATTTGCCCGTGAGATACTCCAGGCCATGGATGAGGCAGTGAAGGATGCCGCCCTGAAGTATCGTGAGACCTTCAAGGTTGCTGAGGACCTCTACAGGGAAGGCATCAATGAGCCAATGCCTAAGGACCTGGCCCCAGACTGGGCTGGTCAGCATGTCTGGAGTTTAAAGGTAGGTGCCTACCACGGTAATGAATTTGGTGGCGGCACTGGCGAGTCGGGCGAGTTCAGGATGTCCAACTGTTCTAACGTAGAGCGTCTGTGCTTTGAAAGCGTAGGTTACTGGCAGACCTATATCTTTAAGGGCATGGCCCATATGTCCTGGAACGATGCTACCTATTGCGATGGTTCCTTCGGTATGGACAGGTGGCTTGTTGACGTAAAGACCCAGGCCACAAGGATTAGGAGGCTGGTAGCCCTGGAGAGAAAGGTTGGCATCACCTGGGTTCCCGAAGACTACTGGAAGCATGGCGAGTGGTTAGACCAGCTCAGTGGTTGGAAGATAGTCAGGGAATACCCGGGCAAGACCATGTTCGACCTCTGCCCAGAACCTGGCTGGCTGGATACACACCATGCACCAGCTGAAGAAGTGGAGTACATAGAGAGGAAGCTCAAAGAGCTTGGCATGAAGGCTGGCAAGCACATGGTTCACGAGCACGAGCACGTTGAACATGGTGTGAAGGAGAAAGCGGAGCATGAGCACGAGCCTACTAAGGACGAGAAGCACATCGATAAAAGGTAAGGCTCTTTGTGACTGATTGTGTTATGTGGTTTCTAAGAGCTGCACAGATGCGTTCCTCTCTGTGCAGCTCTTTTTTTATCAGGTGAGGAGTTGCTAACGATGAGGTTATTATTTTCTGCTGCAATAGGCATAGTCTTTTTTACTTCCTTATTTCTAACTGCGGTAACTGCCCAGGAAGCCCCTCTTCCAAAGGAACTGGCGCAGGACTATTACCAGAAGGGGATGTTTGATGAGGCAATAAGAGAGTATCAGCTATGGATAGATAAGAACCCCTTCGACCCAGAGGCCTTTTTAGGTCTGGGCCTCAGCTACGCCTCAAAGGGTATGTATAAAGAGGCAGTGGAGGGGTATAAGAAGGCCCTAGACCTCTACCCAGATTTTGCAGAGGTACACCTCCGCTGTGCAGACGCCTATCAAAAAATGAATGACCCGGAAAAGGCTATATATGGGTATCGCCAGGCAATAAAGATAGACCCAGGGTCTACTGAGGCCTACTATAAATTAGGATTAATCTACAACCTCCAGGGTAATTACCAGGAGGCCATAACCCAGTTCCAGCAGGCCATAAAACTCCATCCCGATTATGCAGAAGCCCATAATGCCATGGGCTTTTCCTATTATAAAAAGGGTGAGGTAGATGAGGCCGTAAAGGGGTACAAAAAGGCCCTGGAGATAGATGCCAATCTAATAGATGCTCACAAGAATTTAGGCATTGCTTATACCGAAAAGGGTATGTTGGAGGAAAGCATCACCGAGCTAAAGAGGGTGGTAACCACCAATCCCAAGGATATAGAGGCACACATGGGGCTAGGGCTCTCCTATGCAAAAAAGGGACTCAGGGACGAGGCCACCCAGGAATATAGAGAGGTGCTGGCGATAAACCCTGATATGCCAGAGGCCCATTATTACATGGGTGTGGCTTACGAGGGGAAGGGGCTCCTGGACGGGGCCATCACCGAGTACAAGAGGGTAATCGAACTTAATCCCAGGTTTTCACTGGCCCACACCAGTCTGGGGATGGCCTATAGTCAGAAACGGATGTTTGGTGGAGTTATATCCGAGTTCAGGGAGGCAGTAAAGCTCAGTCCATACCAACCCGATGAATTTATTGCGGCCATGGAGGAGGCACTGGCCTCTGACCCAAATAACGTAGAAGCCTGCTTGTACCTGGGAATAGCCTTAACCAAGAAGGGGAGGCTGGACGAGGCCATAGACCTTTATAAGAAGGCCTTATCCCTTAGCCAGTATTATACGGAGGCCCATTATAACCTGGGCATAGCCTATCGGGAGAAGGGCATGCTGGAAGAGGCGGTTGCAGAATTCAAGAAGGTCACGGCCATAAATCCCAAGCACGCTGCCGCCCATACTGAGCTTACTGAAACATATAAGAGGATAGGTTCACCAAAGGATGAATATACCATCTGTATGAATGCTGTGGAGCGCAATCCTGAAGACCCCGCGGCCCACCTGAGACTAGGCCTCTACTTTCACAAGATGAACAAGATGGAAGATGCAATGGAGGAGTACAAAAAGGTGCTGGCCTTGGATCCCTATAACGCTAGTGCTCATTACAACTTAGGTGTGGCTTACCATGACCTCAATCTCCCCGAAAGGGCCATACCCAGCTACGAGAGGTGCATTGAGCTCAAGCCCCAGTATGACAAGGCCCATTTTAATCTGGCTGTGGCCCTACAAAATCTGGAGAGGTACGAAGAGGCCATAAAGGAATATGAGAAGGCCCTGGAGCTTAATCCCGAATACCCCCAGGGGAGGGTCAATCTGGGACTGCTTTACTATGCCCAGGGGATGTTGGAGGAGGCGCTGGCTGAATTCAACAAGGCCCTGGAGAATGATCCTGACCTGCCGGAACCCCATTATCTTATTGGGGTAATCTGCGGGAAGAAAGGGCTCATTGACAAGGCCCTGGAGGAGAGCAAGAAGGCTGTAGAGCTAGACCCAAAACACAGCCATGCCCGCTTTAATGTGGCTACCATTTACCACATGAAGGGGATGCTGGAAGAGGCCCTTAAGGAATACCAGGAGACCATCAACCAGAACCGCACTTACGCTGATGCCTATCATAATATCGCCAAGATTTATGAAGAAATGGGGATGAAGGCCGAGGCAGAGAACTACAACGTGCAATATGAGAAGGCAAAGGCCTCCCAAAAGGACGCTACAGGCTATGCCAGGAAGACTGTAGAAGAACAACAAGAAATCTTTCCTGACCCGGCGAATTATACAAGATAAGAAGGCTCAACTATTATAGTCTTGAGGTTATTTAGCATCTGCGGCACAGCGGAAACCCACGGCCTTGTTCCTCTCATCAGGGTTTCCAAAGCTCCTTTTAGAACAGCGGAGCTGGTAGACGGCATTGGCAAAGAGTGAACCCCCACGCATAGACCTTACCCCTGTGTCGTGTTCCGGTCCTTTTGGGTCTATGTTGGGAGACCTCTTGTAGTAGTAGCGGTCGAACCAATCATTGCACCACTCAATGACCCCCCCGGCCATGTCATAGCATCCGTAGATGCTGTTTCCAGTTTGATAACTCCCTATGACTAGGGGCCCTGTAGCGCCCCAGTTGCATCTGGTGGAGCTGAAGGTGTCGCCCCAGGGGAATCTCCTGCCGTCTGTTCCCCTTGCCGCCTTTTCCCACTCAGCCTCTGTAGGCAGGCGTTTCCCTGCCCAGGCAGCAAAGGCATAGGCATCGTACCAATCCACACGAACCACAGGGTAGTCAGGGTGGTCATAATATCTGTCCTCGTACCATTTATCAGGGGTATGGTCTTTGCCCTTAGGTTCGCCAGGGTAACATTTGCTATGGTCACCTGTGGTCTTTATGTAATCTAAAAACTCCCAATAGATGGCATTAGATACCTCGTACTTGTCTATGTAGTAAGCGCCTAGATATACCTCCCTTTGCGGGGTCTCCTCTAGCTTTGCCATCTTGGTCATCTCATCAGGTTCATCACTACCCATAATAAAGGAGCCTGCAGGCACAAGTACAGTCTCACTCCACTTAGCCTTATTTTCAGCCAGGGCCTTCTTCATGACCTCTGCCCGTTCCTTCGCCTTTTCCTCTAGCCTCTTCTCCTTTTCCCATGGCTTCAGGCCTATCTCCGCCTTCTCCAGCATGGCAATATAACTCTCAACCTGGGCCCTTTCTTTATTGTTTGGGGGTATGAGTCTCAGACACTCATCCAGGTGTTTTAAGGCCTCTTTTTTATTCCCCAACTGCCAGTAGACACCAGCCAGGTCGTATTGCAGGCTAGCTGTGGAAGGGGAGATACTTTCAGCCTTTTTGTACTCCTCCAGGGCCTCTTCAAAGCGGGCTTCCTCCTTGAGGGAATTTCCTTTTTCTATATGCTTCTTAGCCAGTTCCTTGGCCTGCTCCTCGGTAAGGTTCTCGGGGAGTTCATCTACCACTTTGGGTGATACTGGCTCTAGCTTTTTTCCGTCCTTTCTACAGAAGGTCTCCCCAGCCGAACCTTTCTCACCACACTGCGGGCAACAGAGCTCCACCTCTATATCTTCCAGGGTCTTACCATCCTTCCCACAGAAGCCGATGTCCTCCAGATACACCTGTCCGCATTCAGGACACCTCTTCGCCTTTACGAGATTGTCTGTTTCTGCCAGGGATGAAACCATAAAGAAGACAATGGCAAATATTAAGGCAATAAAAGACCTCATTACTTTACCTCCAAATCCCAGGGAATATCCAACTAACGACAATTTTTCATATTAGCAGATATGTAGAAAAAATCAACATGTCTGCCATAAAGGAGATTTTCTGGGCGCACTAAAAAAACTTGAATAAACAGGTATGATTATGGTAAAATTCGGCCCTACAAGGCTTAAACACCAAGCCCACCACAGAGTTCTGTATTAACGTCTGGTCTCCGTACCAGACGTAAACTCGCCTACGGCGAGGATCAAACGCTACCGAAACCAGTTCCGGCAGAGGAGGGGTTTAAATGCTAGAGGGTCTTAAGGGTTGGATAGAGTGGGCCAAGGAGAGGAAGCGGACAGTGGGGGTGGTCCTCGGCTTATTCCTGGTAGTTTTTATCATTGGCAACCTCCAGATGTACCACTACTCCGAGACCAGCGAGTTTTGCGGTAAGATGTGCCATGAGATGGACATCCACTACGCCTCTTTTATGGAGTCTAAGCATCATAATGAGCATGTAGAGAACTGTCATGCCTGTCACGTCGGCCCTGGGCTGGGCGGGTTTCTCCACGCAAAGCTCAGCGATGGCACCCACGATACCTTTGAACATCTAAAAGGGACCTTTGCCGACGGCCGCCTTATAGAGATTGCCCAGGACAGTATAAAGATTATAAATGGCAACTGTGCAAGATGTCATACTAAGGGATACACAAAGGACGAAACCCACCTGCCCGCTGTAGCCACCAGCAATAGGAAGTTGGGGGAGGGTATCTTAACAGCTCTAGTATGTACAGATTGTCATGCAGGCCTGGTGCATCCCCACATGCCTGGGGATTTATTTAAGGTCTATACAGAGACAAAGAAGGCCCACCCGGAGGCAAAGATAGAGCCTATAGGGATATTCAAGGATGTTGAATGCCTGGGATGCCATAAGAATACTACCCCCGAGGTGGTAAAGGACTGGACCAAGGGCCTTCATGCCCAGAAGGGTGTGACCTGTGAAGGCTGCCATGGGAACGACCACTCTGTCATAAAGGAAAGGCATGGACAGGTGCCTGCTAGCACATGCGCACCCTGCCATGAGAAGGCCTATAATGAGTTCAGACAGACGAAGCACATCCAGGGCCGCCCTGTGGTTGAGGTGGCGGATAAGGTTGTGGATACAAAGGTTCTCTGGATGGGCATTTGCAAGGACTGCCACAGGTTTGGTCTCAAGCATCCCTGGGATGAGGCCGGTGAAGACTGCAACGCCTGCCACAGTATCCACGTTTTTTCTAAGACTCAGGCCCAGGAGGCCGAGGTCTGTAAAAAGTGTCATGTGGGCGGTCCAGACCACGCCCAGCTTGACCTTAAGGAGACCTCCTTGCATGGAAAGTACTATTCAGCATGGAGGGCCAAGACGGGTAAGGAGCCTGCTTGTCAGACCTGCCACGGTCCAGAGAAAAGTCATAACTTTGAAAAACATAAGGTCCCTGAAGAGCTTAAAGGGATCTAGCTTACCATTCAATTTTTCTAGGCAAACCTTCCATGTATAATGAGGTTTCCGAGGTAGTAATCCCACCCCCGAGGGGTGGGATTTTTTTTGTTCTTGAGGGGTTTTAATGGGTAAGAACTTGGTTGAGAAGATCCTGGGGGCGCATCTAGTTTCAGGGGAGCTTCAGACAGGCGCTGAGATAGGCATATCCATTGACCAGACCCTAGTCCAGGATGCCACGGGAACCATGTCCTTTCTGCAGTTTGAGGCGATGAATGTCTCGCGGGTGAAGACACGGCTCTCTGTGAGTTATGCAGACCACAATACCCTACAGACGAGCATGGAGAACTCCGATGACCACCTCTACCTCCAAACAGTAGCCGCTAAATATGGTGTGTATTTTTCAAGGCCTGGCAATGGTATCTGCCACCAGGTACACCTGGAGCGCTTTGCCATCCCCGGGCAGACCCTCCTGGGTTCAGACAGCCACACGCCCACCTGTGGAGGGCTAGGGATGATTGCTATTGGCTCGGGGGGTCTAGACGTGGCTGTGGCCATGGCAGGCGGTCCATTTTTCCTCCATACGCCTAAGGTGGTCCTTATCAGGCTCCTGGGACGGTTGGGGCCCTGGGCCTCTGCCAAAGATGTTATCCTCACCCTTTTACAGAGGCTGACTGTCACAGGGGGGACTGGGAAGATCTTCGAGTACGGGGGGGCAGGCATCAAGGCCCTCAGCATCCCAGAACGTTCTACCATTACAAACATGGGAGCAGAGCTAGGGGCCACTACATCTATCTTTCCCAGCGACGAAGTAGCGCGTCAGTTCCTTAGAGTACAGCAGAGGGAAAGCGGTTGGATGGAGATGGGGCCTGATAAGGATGCCAGCTATGGGGAGGAGATGGAAATAGACCTGAGTAGTCTGGAACCAATGATTGCCAAGCCTCACAGTCCTGGCAATGTATGCAGGGTCAGGGAGGTAGAAGGTACCAAGGTGCATCAGGTCTGTATAGGGAGCTGTACCAACTCCTCTTATCAGGACCTCATGGTGGTGGCCAGGGTCTTAAAGGGCAAAAGGATACCCGCGGATGTTAGTGTGACTATAAGCCCTGGCTCAAGACAGGTACTGGAACTGATAGCCAGAGACGGGGCCCTGGAAGACCTTATTAAGGCAGGGGCAAGGGTATTGGAGCCTGCCTGCGGGCCCTGTATTGGGATGGGGCAGGTACCTCCTACAGGGGCAGTATCGCTAAGGACCTTTAATCGAAACTTTAAGGGCAGGTGCGGCTCCCCTAATGCTGAGGTATATCTTGCCAGTGCTGAGACCGCCGCTGCCACGGCTTTAACGGGCGTTATAACCGATCCCAGGGACCTGGGTCAGCCTATAAAGATTAAACCACTTAAGAAGGCCATCATAGATGATAAACTAGTCATACCCCCGGCCGAAGACCCTTCAAAGGTAGAGATAATAAGGGGTCCAAATATAAAAGAGCTGCCCAAAAAGGGACCTCTCGAAGAGACGCTGGAGGGAGATATCCTCCTAAAGCTTAAAGATGACATCAGTACCGACCACATCCTGCCTGCAGGCACCAAGGTCTTGGCCTTTCGTTCTAATATACAAGCTATCTCCAAGTTTGTCTTTGAATATGTAGACTCAGAATTCGTAAATAGGGCTAAGGGGAAAAGAGGGGGGTTCATCCTGGCTGGTACAAACTACGGTCAAGGTTCCAGCAGGGAGCATGCGGCCATGGCTCCCATGCACCTGGGGGTGAAGGCCGTTCTAGCAAAATCCTTTGCAAGGATACATAGAGATAACCTTATAAATTCGGGAATCTTGCCCCTCTACGTAGCGGATGACTACGACCTCATAGACCAGGGGGACCGTCTTAAAATGGAAAAGGTTAAAAAGGCAGTCAAAGAAGGGGAACCCATTAATGTTATCAACGTGACCAAGGATAAGAAAATGAGGTTGGAGCATAGACTTACCCCCAGGGAGGCAGAGATAGTCCTTGCTGGAGGGTTATTAAACTATCAGGTACAAGGGGCCAAGGGTGGATGATGAGAAGGAAGGTAACCATTGTAGGGGCTGGCAATGTAGGGGGCACCACTGCCCAAAGGCTTGCTGAGAAAGATATTGCTGATGTGGTCTTAGTAGATTTAGCAGTTAACATGGCCAAAGCCAAATCCTTAGACATACTTGAGGCAGGGCCAATTTATGGCTACAACGCCAGGATAGTAGGTACTGGCGACTATGAGGAGACGGTTGGTTCTGATGTATGCGTTATTACTGCTGGAATCCCCAGAAGGCCTGGTATGACCAGGGACCAGCTCCTGGAGGTGAATACCAAGGTGGTAGCCTCTGTGGCCAGGGCCCTGGGGGAGAGGTCTCCGAAGGCTGTGCTCTTGGTGGTTACCAATCCCCTGGATGCCATGACTTACCTTACTTATAAGGTAAGCGGCTTTCCCAAGGAAAGGGTTATGGGCATGGCAGGGGTACTGGATGCCTCCAGGTTTAGCGCCTTTGTGGCTATGGAGTTAGGTGTATCTGTAGAGAATGTCCAGGCTATGGTTATCGGAGGGCATGTGGATATGATACCCCTACCCAGATATACAAAGGTGGCAGGTATTGCCGTGGAAGAGTTAATAAAGAAGGAGAGGCTTGATGCCGTAGTCAGGCATACTGTAGAGGCTGGTGGCGAGATAGTCGAACTCCTCAAGACAGGTAGTGCTTATTATGCCCCTTCCGCAGCCGTTGTAGAGATGGTAGAGGCTATCCTTAAGGACAAGAAGAAGATTCTCCCTGCTACTGTTCTATGCCAGGGGGAGTATGGGCTGAGAGACATCTTCATAGGCGTGCCTGCTAAGCTGGGAGTGAGGGGTGTGGAAGGGATAGTTGAATTGAGGCTTACTGAGGAAGAAGGTGTGTTACTGAAGAAGTCTGCCCAAGTGGTCAAGGCCCAATGCGAGACCGTGGATAGGTTAATCCTGCAGGAGACGAAATGACCAGGGAGTCAAGCCTCTGGCCCTGGCTACTTCAGAGACTGAGTGGCATATTCCTAAGCCTAGGCGTTTTAATTCACTTCTGGATGCTTCACTCCCGTGGTGGACCACCCACTTATAACGAGATGGTCACCCGTCTCGGCTCTCCTGGTTGGATATCCTTTTACCTCTTCCTATTAGCGGTCCTTATATATCATGGGTTAAATGGCTTCTGGGCCATATTCCTCGACTTTGATACCTCCACCTCTTCTAAGGCAGTCTTTAAACTAGTGCTCTACATAATAGGCCTAGGCACCTTCGCTACTGGCGCCCTAATCTTAGGCTGGAAGCCCTAGGGGTACTAATGGATAAACTTCGGGCAATAATATCGGATATTGGATGGAATCTTAATTCAAGCACCCTTCCTTATACCCTCCATAGGGTTACAGGAATCGCCCTGGTTCTATTCCTCTTCTTGCATATCTGGACCCTTAGTGCTGTTTTTCAGGGGTCTGAGGCCTTTAATAAGGCTGTAGGGAAATTTGATAACCCCCTTGGACATCTGATGGAATACACCCTATTTTTTGCAGTGATGATACATCTGTTGAATGGGTTAAGGATAACCTTGGTAGAACTCTTTGACCTTACCGCCCTACAAGAGAGGCTCCTCTGGGGTTCACTGGGTGTCCTGCTAGTGGCGGGGGTGTATAGTGTAACAGTCTTATTTTTGAGGTGAGCCCCTTGCAGTATCATCAGGTCATAATAGTAGGTGGGGGACTGGCAGGTCTTAGGGCTGCTGTTGCTGTAAATGAGATGAACATCCAGGCCTGTGTAATCTCCAGGGTCCACCCCCTTAGGTCCCACACAGTGGCGGCCCAGGGTGGCATTAATGCCCCTCTAGGGAATCATCCCAGGGGCCGATATGATACCTGGGAAAAGCATGCCTATGACACCATTAAGGGCAGTGACTTCCTGGCTGACCAGGATGCCGTGATTAAGATGACTCAAGAAGCCTCCACCCGTATTATTGAGATGGAACATTGGGGTTGCCCCTTTAACCGCACCACAGAAGGCAAGATTGCCCAGAGGCCCTTTGGGGGTGCAGGTTTCCCCAGAACCTGTTACGTGGCTGATACCACCGGCCATGCCCTCCTCCACACCCTTTACGAACAGATAATCAGGTTCCAGCAGGCCGCTGAGAGGAGGGAGTTGGTGCTCTGTCCAGAGTGGCTGGTGACTGCCCTGGTAGTGGAGGGAGATGAGTGCAGGGGGGTGATAGCCATGGACATGACTAGCGGAAAACAGGAGGCCTTCCTGGGCGAGGCCGTTATCTTTGCCACAGGTGGGGCTGGAAGGCTCTACGCAAACACTACCAACGCCCTTATCAAGACAGGCATGGGTATGGCGGTGCCCTACTGGGCAGGCATACCCCTTAAGGATATAGAGTTTATACAATTCCATCCCACTACCCTCTTTGGTAAGAACATATTGATATCAGAAGGGGCTAGGGGAGAAGGGGGTTACCTCATTAACAATAAGGGAGAGAGGTTTCTGGCCAACTATCCTGATTCCCGTAAGGCCATGGAAATTGCCCCCAGGGATATAATAGCCCGTAATATGACCAGAGAGATACAGGAGGGGAGGGGATTTGATAGTGCCTATCTCCACCTAGACCTCAGGCACCTGGGGGCTGAAAGGATACTTAGCAAACTCCACGGTATAAGGACTATATGCCTGGATTTCGCGGGGATAGACCCCATAACCGACCCCATCCCGGTCCAGCCAGGACAGCATTACACCATGGGGGGGATAGACTGTAACACCGCCTGCGAGACCAGGTTAAGGGGCTTTTATGCTGCTGGGGAGGCGGCCTGCGTGAGTGTCCATGGTGCTAATCGCCTCGGAGGCAATTCCCTCCTGGAGACCCTGGTCTTTGGGCAGATAGCAGGGGAGAATGCTGCAAAATACGTACAGGGAAAGGCAGAGACATCTCAGGGCCAAAGGTCACTAGATGAGACCCTAAAGACCGCTGAGGGAAAGGTAGATAGACTACTCAAATCTGAAGGGAGAGAGTCCCCTTCCAGGATAAAGACAGAGTTAAGCAATCTCATGGTTCAGAAGGCTGGTATATTCCGTGACGCTGCTGGCCTTAAGACTGCACTCCAGGGGATTAAAACCCTTCAGGAAAGATATAGAAATATAGGATTAGACCATAGGGGCAGGAGGTGGAATACGGCCCTCCATTCTACCCTGGAGCTAGAGGGCAGCCTGGATGTGGCAGAGGCCGTTGTGACAGGGGCCCTGGCCAGAGAGGAAAGCAGGGGCTCGCATTATCGCACAGACTTTCCAAAGAGGGATGATGAGAAGTGGTTTCGCCATACCCTGGCCTTTTATTCAAAGGAAGGTCCCAGGCTGGAATACTGCGAGGTGCGCCCAGGGCCATTCAAACTGGAGGAGAGGAAGTACTAAAGGCATTTGATGAATACGTGTAGCGCAGACCTTTAGGTCTGCCAATTATAGAGGCAGGGCTAAAGCCCTGCACTACACTATAAGGGTAGATGTGATTATGCCAAAGGAAGTGACCTTCGTGATACAGCGCTTTGACCCTGATAGGGATAAGGCCCCCTATTTCAAGACCTATAGTGTACCCTGGGAGAGGAAGGACCTCACGGTGCTGGATGGGCTCTATTATATACTAGAGAATGTGGACGGCTCTCTGGCCTTCAGGGCCTCTTGCAGGGGGGCCATCTGCGGCTCCTGCGCCATGCATATAAACGGCAAACATCGGCTGGCCTGTAACACCCTGGTCTCCAGGCTAGGCTCTGACAAGGTTACCATAAGGCCCCTTTCTCATCTTAAAATAGAGAAGGACTTATGCGTCGAGATGAAGCCCTTCTGGGAGAAATTTGAATTTGTTAAACCCTACCTTATGCCAGGCTCACCCCCCCCTCCCTCAGGGGAGAGGGTACAGACCCAGGACCAGAGGGAGGAATTGAATATAGTCATTGACTGTATTCAATGCGGCTGCTGCTTTTCTGCCTGTCCTGTGACCCTGACCAGTAAGGAGTATCTGGGACCTGCGGCCTTACTAAAGCTGGACAGGTTTGTAAGGGATTCCAGGGATGGGGCGGGGCAAGAACGCCTGAACCTGGCTGACGGCCTTTACGGTGCCTTTAGGTGCCACAACGTCTTTAACTGCCAATGTTGTCCAAAGGACCTTGACCCCCCTCGCTCCATTGCCCATATAAAGAGGAGAATTATGGGCATAAAACTCCTGGGCAGGGGTAAATGATAATTTGAGACCTCTGGAAAAGTACTGAAACGGATAGGCG
>JAUQZZ010000125.1:0-1219 GCA_030586765.1 Candidatus Brocadiales bacterium
TTGCAAGCCTGGTGGTGAGGGCTCTCAGGGTCTTCTGTGTAGAGAAAGATGTTTGTATCTAGATAATAGGTCATACCGAGGGTTGGTGTGTCTCGGCTAGAATAGTCTTTAGCTCTTTGTAAGTATGCGGCATCTTCACACGCAGGTGAGTAATATCCCTAACAGCCTCAAGCCTTTCCTTCATTGTAGGCCTGGTTTTTTTTGTTTTAGTCTTCTTTTCCACAACTTTCACTGGAATCCCTCTAAAGGAATTCTCCTCCAGCACCAGCTTTAGATGGGTGTTTTTGGTTATTCGGAGCTTTTTCCTTATCTCTTTCGGAATAGTTATCTGTCCTTTGGGGAGCGGTTTTACTATTTTTTCTAATTTGTTAGACATGTTTTTTTCTATTTAAAAAGTTAGAAATTCTAACCTGAATATAGCGTGCAGGGATTAAGGTGTCAATGCTAATATTAATTTAATCGGATGAAAGTAGAAGAACAGAGGATTAAAGGGGTGTTATCTTTACAGCGCAGGAGGTATTTACGGTGAGGCAGGCCTGTTCGCAGAGGCCACAGCCGGTGCATTTTTCTTTATTTACTATGGGCTTGCCTCCTTCCATATAGATGGCCTCTCCTGATAGGGGACATGCCAGGACGCAGGACTGACAGAACTGTATCTCGCTAGAGACGCAGGATTCATTGTCAATAACTGCCAGCCCCATTCTTACTTCTTCTCTCCTGGCGGGTAGCTTCAGGGCCCCTTCCTTACACACCTTTATGCAGGGGAAGTCCTCGCAGAGATAACAGGGCTTTTCTTTTGGTATGATGATGGGCGAACCCAGTGGGAGACCTGTTTCTACGCCAGCCCCCCTGATAGCCTCATGGGGGCAGACCCTTATACACTCATCACAGCAGGTGCAGAGGGAGAGGAACGTGAGCTCTTCTACCGCCCCTGGGGGCCTCAGGTATTTCCTGGGACCCATGCGCTCCTGGGCCAGTTCCCTCAGGGCGTCTGTTACCTGGAGGAAGGCCTCTCGGAAGAACTGGCGTCTCCGGAGGTCTACTCCGCCTGAGGCGGATGCTTCGGGGGCGTTTACTTCTTTAAATATATTCTTTAGAATCTTTAACATCTAGGTCGTCCGATGCAGTGATCGGACGCTACATCTACTTCGTTTCACTCAGAATGAGGGTAACGCAGGGCTTAAGCCCTGCGTTACCCTGGCTACCCTTTGGATTTACT
>JAUQZZ010000125.1:1229-5672 GCA_030586765.1 Candidatus Brocadiales bacterium
GTCCTTAGTCTACGGGGCGCGTCTTTGTGCACCCTATACCTACCCTTTAGGTTTACTGAGATACAAAACTCCTTACCTTAGGAATAAAGACCTTCGCATCCATATTGATGCCCAACATATCGGTGATGAGCTGGGAAACCGGCCTATAGTTGGGATTGTCGGTACCCTTGGTCATGGACTCAACGAGTTGCTCATCGGTGCGGGAGGTCTGCCAATTAGGGTCAGTGAAATCAGGCGAGCCAAACTTCACCCCTTGAGGCGTAGGTTTACCATCGGCACCGTGGCACAAGGCACAGAGCATCCCATATATTCGTTCGGGGTCTACTTCTTGGGCCCAGGAACTAGGGCCAAAAACAAGACTGCCTAGAAGACACGATATCAGTATGAGTTTCTTCATCCTTTTCCCCTTATGAAAGTTTTGACAAGTTCGCCCAAAAGATAGGCGAATCCGCCTCAGGCGGAGTTGCTTAGAAAAAGATATTAAATCCCGAGAAATCTTTAACCACGAACATACAAAAAGACCAATCGCACCTTCGACTCAGCCGAATCGCTCAGGCGAAGCCTCCTATCAGCGTTTACCTGTAGCCTCTAGGATATCCTCCACCTTTGAATACTCTACACCTCTGAAGAGGAAAGCTGGGGTGGTATTCGTCTTAGAGATATTCATGGCAAACTCGGCCCGGCCATCTACGGTATCAACGTTAATCTCCCTGTACTTTATCCCAGCCGCAGTAAGTTTTTTCTTTGCCTCTACACACTTAGGACAACAGTCCTGGGTAAAGATGATGGTCTCCGAGGTCATGTTAGATTCGCTCCGCTCACTACAAGCCTTTAGCCCTTTCTTGCCAGTTCCAATTTTTCTATCTCAGCGGCGTATGGAGATATTTCCTTGAGCCTGCGGATGACGGGAGGTATATGCTCGGCTATGTAATCCATCTCTTCTTCAGTGTTATAACGGCTCATGCTGAATCTGATAGAGCCGTGGGCGGCGGTGAAGGGCACGCCCATAGCCCTTAGCACATGAGAGGGTTCCAGGGAGCCTGAGGTGCAGGCAGAGCCCGAGGAGGCGCAGATACCTACCTCGTCCAGGAGGAGGAGAATAGCCTCACCCTCTACATATTCAAAGCTTATATTGGTGGTATTGGGCAGGCGGAAGGTTTTGTGCCCGTTTAGTCTGGCATTGGGTACCCGGAAGAGTATCTCATTCTCTAATTTGTCTCTCAGCTTCCTCACCCTGGTTTGTTCCTCAGCGAGGTACTTCTTTGCCAGTTCGCAGGCCTTGCCCAGGGCAACGATGTAAGGGACGTTCTCTGTGCCAGCCCGCCTGTTATTCTCATGATGGCCACCCAGGATAAAGGGCTTGAATTTGACACCCTTCTTTATATAGAGGGCACCTACCCCCTTTGGGGCATGGAGCTTGTGTCCTGAGAGGGAGAGCATGTCAATGGTGCTTTTGCTCATGTCCAGGGGGAGCTTCCCCACCGCCTGAACCGCATCGCAGTGAAAGGTAATCCCCTTTTCTTTTACTATCTCGCCAATCTCCTCGATGGGGAAGATAACCCCTGTCTCATTGTTGGCGTACATTATGGATACAAGGGCGGTGTCTTGCCGTATGGAGGATCTCAGTTCCTCCAGGTCAAGGAGCCCGTTGTTATCTACATGTAATTCTGTGACCTCATAGCCTGTTCGGGCGAGATACTGACATAGGCTAAGTACTGCAGGGTGTTCTACCCTGGTGGTAATGATATGTCTTTTATTGGGATAGGCCTCCAGGGTGCCCCTTACGGCGGCGTTATCACTCTCGGTGCCACAGCTGGTAAAGATTATCTCGGAGTGGTCAGCCCCCAGGAGGTCTGCCACCTTTGCCCTGGCCTCGTCTATCTTCCTATAAAGCTTGCCTCCAAAGGTGTGCATGCTGGAGGGATTGCCATAGTGCTCTGTAAAATAAGGCAACATCTCCTCCAGGACTTCATCGGCCACCCTGGTAGTGGCATTATTATCTACATAGACTAACTTCTTCATAGACCTGCTTCTTCCACCACAAGGTCTTCAGAGACAAACTCCTTGAGTTTCGACTCCACGGTGGATTTTAAGGTTACCTTAGAACTGGGGCATTCAGTACAGCTTCCTCGGAAGGATACGTAGACGGTGTTATCTTCTATATCCACAAGCTCTACGTCACCGCCATCCAGCATGAGCACGGGCCGTATCTCTCTATCTATAGTTTCCTGGATGAGCTGTATCTTACGGATGTTGGTCATCTTCTTGGGTGGCTTAACCTTAGGTGTTACCAGCTCGCCCTTTGCCCACACCTCATCGAGTATCTTCTGAATCTCTGGGTGACAGCTCTTACATCCTCCGCCTGCCTTGGTGTAGTGGGTTACCTGCTCAATAGTAGTCAGGTGATTACTCAGTATTACCCGTTTAATTATATTATCAGTGACGCCGAAGCACTTGCAGATTATGGTGCCCTCTTCTGTAGGTTTTATTTTGACACCACGGTAGTTGGCGATAGCCGCTTCCAGGGCCTCCATGCCCATTACTGAGCAGTGCATCTTCGCCTCTGGCAGGCCATCTAGGTAGTTAGCTATATCCTGGTTGGTGATACGGGAGGCATCCTCTATGGTCTTGCCAATGACCATCTCCGTCAAGGCGCTGGCTGCGGCAATAGCACTACCGCAGCCGAAGGTCTTGAATTTTGCGTCCACTATCCTTCCATCCTTAAGCTTGAGATAGAGTCTGAGGGCGTCGCCGCAGGCTATATTGCCTATCTCACCTATGGCATCGGCATTCTCTATCTCACCCACATTCCTCGGATGGAGGAAGTGGTCCATTACCTTCTTAGAGTATTCCCACATAGCAGATTTTGCGGAGAATTTCTAGGACTTCACAAATATTATATCATAACCTTCCTTCTGGGGAATGTCAAGGAATTAACCCCAGGAGGAATTTCCTTGATATTTTTATTCAGGCATGCTTATAATGTTGTAAGTTTCTATAATTACCTACCTTACGAATGGGGGCTATGGACAGTAGCAGTTCATCCCGGGGCATGTCTGCCCGACCTACCTTAGGTGGGGCAGGCGAATCTGTCGCTAGTGGGTTGGTGTCCTCCGACACCCTAGAACTGGTCTTTAACACCCCCATGGTCAGGCTAAAAAGACTGGTGGAGGAGGGCTGGGCCGAGGTTCTAGGGAAGTTGGAAGGGGCCAATCCAACTGGCAGCGTAAAGGACAGGACCTGCCTGGGGATGGTCCTGGCTGCTGAGGGGGAAGGGCTATTAAAGAAGGGGGCTACCATGGTAGAACCCACCAGTGGGAACACAGGTATTTCCCTGGCCATGATAGCGGCTGTTAGGGGATACAGTTTTATCCTGGTCATGCCTGAGAATGTTCCCAACGCCCAGAAGGCCCTCCTCAGGCTCTACGGGACGAAGCTGGAGCTAACACCTGTCTCTGAGGGCATGTCAGGGGCCATAAGGCGGGCAGAGAAGATATTAGAAAAGAACCCAGATTTCTTCATGCCTAATCAGTTTACCAATCCTGCCAATCCAGATATCCATAAAAGGACCACGGCAGAGGAGATATGGCAGGCTACAGGAGGGGAGCTGAACGCCTTTGTGGCAGGTGTGGGGACAGGTGGAACCATTACCGGTGTGGGGGAGGTGCTAAAGGAGCGACTTCCTGGAGTACTGGTAGTGGCCGTAGAGCCCAAGGGCTCGGCAGTCCTTTCTGGTGGTTCACCTGGTGTGCATAAGATTTATGGCCTGGGCGCAGGTTTCCTTCCAAAACTCCTTAATAAGGATGTCATTGATAGGGTTATACCCGTGAGCGAGGAGGATGCCCTTAGCACTACCTACCGCCTGGCAAAGGAGGAGGGCCTGGTGGTGGGTGTATCCTCAGGGGCCAGCGCCTTTGTTTCCCTAAAGGTAGCTAAGGAACTGGGGAAGGGAAAGAGGGTGGTAACTATCTTCCCCGATAGGGGGGAGAAGTATATAGATTGGTACCAGTCTATGTAGGGGTAGTTCAAGTGGATGTAGCGTGCCAGCTAGTCTGGCACGTTATATTTGTCCATGTGCCAAAGAAGTCATATCGTGGACTGTCTCTTGTCCCTCTTTAAATCTTCCACCAGTTTTGGCAGTATCTCCCCTGCCTTTCCTAATAGGGTGAAGTCGGCATAGTCTGTAACGGGTGTGGGGGAGGTATTTATCTCGATTAGACAGGCCCCTGAGCGTTTAGCCGCCACAGGCAGGTGGGCCGCAGGATATACCACTGCCGAGGTACCAATCACCAGGAAGGCCTGGCATCTTGAGGAGAGGTCTATAGACCTGGTTATTTCCTCTTCTGGCAGGGGTTCGTTAAACCATACTACGTCGGGTCTCAGGTAACCACCGCAGACAGGGCATCTAGGTGGCACATCTTCACCCTTTGGTATTTCCTCTAC
>JAUQZZ010000126.1 GCA_030586765.1 Candidatus Brocadiales bacterium
AGACAGGGAGGCATGTTATATTTATCCAGATTTACCACCAGGGCCTCTTCGCTCACGGTGGCAAGCCCAGCCTTCTTCAACCGTTCCACGGTGGCGTTGAGCATCTGGTTGTAGAAGCTCTCCCCTGTGTAGTGGTCGAAGTTTATGCCCAGGGCCTTATATATCTTCTCAAATTCCCTGAGGCTCAGCTCCTTGAAGCGTTCCCAGAGATGCCTGGCCTCGGGTTTGCCCTGCTCAAGGTTCTTAAAGGCCTGGCGGGCCTCTTCTTCCAGGGAGGGGTCATTCTTTGACTCCTGGTGGAACCTTACATAGAGTCCGTGGAGGGCGTCTATTGGGTCTTCTCTCAGGGCCTCCTCTCTGCCCCACTTTTTATATGCTATGATAAGCTGTCCGAACTGTGTGCCCCAGTCCCCCAGGTGGTTTATGCCCATACACTTATAGCCCAGGGCCTTGTGTATCTTATAGAGGGCGTTGCCTATAACCGCTGAACGGAGGTGGTGCACGGCCAGGTGTTTTGCTATGTTTGGGGAGGAGTAATCTATCACTACTGTCTTACCCTTGCCCATATTGGAGTGCCCATAGGAGTTGCCTTCCTGGAAGATGCCCTCTAGAACCCACTGGGCAAGGTCGGCTTTCTTTATAGAGAAATTGAGGTAAGGGCCATGGACCTTTACCTCGGTGATGGACCCCCCAGTGAGGGGCATCTGGGCCAATTCCTGGGCTATATGGGCAGGTGTCTTATGCAACCTCTCCTTCAGGGCGAAGCAGGGTAGGGCGTAGTCGCCCATCTCTGGGCTTGGGGGGACCTCTATGAGGGAATAAATTAAATCCTCCTCCAGTCCGGCCTGGGCCTTAAGACGGTGGGCTATCTCCTGGAGAAAGGGGTTCTGGAGGGGATGGGCATGAGTCTCTTTGACCACTGTGATTATATCTTAGAAGGTTCAGTATAAAGTCCCAAATGGAGCCCCATCTTAGACTTTACCTCCTTCATGGTTTCTTGGGCTATCTCCTTGCACCTTTCTGCGCCCCTCCTTAGCACGTCCTGCACAGAGTCAGGGTTATCAAATAGCTCCTTTGCCTTCTCCCTTATCGGAGTAAGTTCCTTAATAATATTATCTGATAGGCACTTCTTACATTCCAGGCACCCTATCCCTGCGGTCCTGCAGCCCTGGGCAGACCAGTCTATCTCTTTGGGTGAGGAGAAATATCTATGGAGGTGGTAGATATTACATATCTCGGGGGTACCAGGGTCTGAGCGCTTCTTTCTGGCAGGGTCAGTGACTGCCACAGAGAGCTTCTTCCAGATGGCCTCAGGAGACTCTAAAAGACCTATATAATTGTTGAGGCTCTTACTCATCTTGTTCTTTGCGTCCAGGCCCATAATCCTCGGGGCATCAGAAAGGAGCTCCTGAGGTTCAGGAAATACCTCTCCGTAGCGGGTATTGAATTTTCTGGATATTTCTCTGGAGAGTTCTATATGCTGTACCTGGTCCTCACCCACGGGTACTACCTCTGCCTTATAAAGGAGGATGTCTGCGGCCTGAAGTACCGGGTAATCAAAGAGCCCTGCATTGATGTTGTGCTTATATAGCTGGGCCTTTTCCTTAAACTGGGTCATACGCTCAAGATGGCCTATAGGGGTGACAGTGTTAAAGATCCAGGCCAGCTCTGTATGCTCAGGGACATGAGACTGGAGAAAGAGGGTGGAGCGCTCAGGGTCAAGCCCAGCGGCTATATTAACCGTGGCCACATGCATGATATTCTGCGGCATCTCCCTGGGGTCCAGTTCCACTGTTATGGCATGGTAATCCACAATGGAGAAGATGCAGTCGTATTGGTCAAGAAGTCTTATCCAGTTCTTGATTGCCCCCAGGTAATTGCCTATGTGGACCTCGCCTGTGGGTTGGATACCGCTGAAAAGCCTCTTTTTCATGGGGATTTTTGCAGGTCAATTCTATCACATAAGCGTCTCCTTTCAAGTACTTTTAGGTTGACAAGCCATTTTGGTGGAATATAATTATTTTTGGTGGAAATGATGTATCCCTTCTTTTAAAAGGAGGATAGGCAATGGCAGACATCATGAAATGGCCGGAAGTACCTTCTTTTACGGCCCTTCAGAGGGAAATGGACAGGCTCTTTGAGGACTTCTATAGGAGGGGTGGTCTCCTCAGGGGAGTCTGGAGCCCTGCCGTGGATGTAGTAGAGAACAATGACACCATAGTGATAAGAGCAGAGCTTCCTGGGATTGAGCCGAAGGACGTGGACATCTCTGTTTCGGGTGATACCTTAACAATAAAGGGCGAAAAGAGAGAGGAAAAAGAAGAGAAGGGAAAGAGCTTCTACAGGATGGAGAGGTGCTATGGCAGCTTCTCCCGCTCTATAATCCTCCCAACCTCTGTAGAGGCAGATAAGGCAAAGGCTGACTATAAGAACGGTGTCCTGGAGATCACCCTTCCTAAGACCGAAAGGGTCAAGGCAAAGAAGATACCTATCAAGACCGTGTAGTTTATTACTGGGAAGCTAATTGGCAGAGAGGTTCACCTTTGAACCTCTCTCTTTTTTATAACAGTCCTCGTTCATCTCCTCAACGCGATAACACAAATTTGCACCACAGCTACCAGCGAATCTTACCTGAATCCGAATATTCCTTCAGGTACCTCTTGACTTTATCCTTTACATGGGTATTTTCAAAGTGGGCTTCTGGAAGGATATTGTCATCGCGGCTAGATATCCACTTTAATTTTTCTACAGCTTCGTCCTTCTTTCCTGACTGCCATAGTACCCTGGCCAATGTCAAGTGGTTCCAGAGATAATTTTCACTCTTTTCTGCGGCTGCCTGGGCATGGCCCAAGGCTTTCTCTTCATCCCCCCAGAATGTAATCATGCGCAGACGCTGGGGCATATGGTAAGCGGCAAGGGCCCGGTGGGGTCCTCCAAAGTCATAGCTGGGGTCCCTCTTTAACGCCTCATTTACCATATCCTCAAAGACGTCTCTGTCTTTAGAACCTACGAATCTTAAGGGATGCATAGACCCCCACTTGCCCACACTTACAGCAGTCCAGTAATATCCCCCAACATCTTCAGGGTCCTTTTCCACAGCCTCTTTACCATATCTCTGCGCCTCTTTAAGAAGCTTTTCTCTTTCCTTTTCTAAGGTGGCATTATGGTATTCGGCCAGTTTATAATAGAATTTTGATAGCATGCTGCATATCTTCGCCTCTTTTCTGGGGTTATTCGAACTATCCTGGCCTTGAGCGTTCGATTCCTTTTTCAAGGAGTCTTTTCCCTCTTTTAGAACCTCAATAGCCCGGAGCAGATTTTCTTTATTACCCCTTTCCTCATAATACTTTTCGCCTCTGGAAATTATTGTATCGATAGTTTCTGCCACTACATCCGTCTGAAGAAGAAATAGTCTATCCCCTACGATACTTGTGAGGAAACCCACGGCAATAAAAAATAAAGTAGACATACACCTTTTCTCTTTATTGAGTTTACGTGGGGTGCTTAACAATAATGACTGTTCCCTTATTTACTTGGGGCTCTCCGGGGAAGATCCGTTATTAGAGAAGAGAGGAGCTAGATTCTTGTCCAAGTTGTATCCCTTTCTGGGCCACCATGATGGTGTTAAAGATAGATTCCATTTTTTCTAGATACTCTTCCATGTTAGGTAGATTTTTCCCCAGTTCTTTTGCTGCCTTGAGGTTTTCCAGGGCTTTGGAGAGATTTCCATCGTAGTAGTCCCTGAGCCCAGAGTAAAAGAGATGTAAGAATCTAATATCATCAGAGTATCTCAGGGCTAAGGCCTTCTTTGTCGTCTCAGATGCTTTTTCATAGTAGCCGCTCTTGCAGTAGCTGGCTCCGGCAATGAGGAGGGCCTCTAGCCAACCCTCCTTGTATATAGAAGAAAAGATATTCTTTAACCCACCTTGACCATAGGCCTCCTCTACCAGTCCTTCATTTTCTAACAGGAATCTTATCAAGAGGCCATTTTTTGCGTAGCTCTTCAGTAGTTCCCTTAATTGTTCTAGGGCATCGTTGACTAGGTCGTGGGTCTCCTTTAGTTCCTGGGAGAGCCTCTTATTTGCCTTGCTAAGGGCCCTGTTTAACTCTTTCAGGAGTCTTCCCTCGTGGACGGTCTTCTGTGACTTTTTCTCTAAGAGGACCACCTTCGGCCTGTAGACCTCTAGCTGATAGCAATTTTCCCTGATTATCATGGCCTCATGGAAGATAGAACTAATTGCAAGGTCGAACAACTTTTCTTCCTCCATAGAGGCGTCGTTGCCTCGGAAAAGGGCATGGCAGTCCTTCTTCAGATTAAAAAGTAAAGAACCCCCCCTGTCATCCACAAGCTTCTGTAGGTCGTCGAACTTTAGGCTGTTTCTTTGGTAATTCTTATAGAGTTGACGATAAAATACGGCTGAGCGAAGGAACGACTTCACTATATCAACCACTTTCCGCTCTCTGTCTCTATATATAATGCCTTGCATCTTTATTCTGGAGAGGTTTCTTTCTTAGGGTAGAGGTGTAAGAACCAAGTATACATGAAGTAGGGACTTTGTCAACATTTCACCGCTTACTCGTAACGCAGCACCTCCACAGGGTTAAGCCTTGCGGCCCTCATGGCAGGATAGACACTGGCCAGGATACTAAGGAAGATAGCAACCCCCACAATGATTCCTATGCCCCAAGGACTTATTACTGTGGGAATTTTGTCAAAGTAGTAGACCTCCGGGGGAAAAGGCCTCCAGCCCGTGAGATGGTAAAGTTGCTGTTCTAGCCAATTAATCCTGGAAATTACCCCCAGGCCAAGGCCAACACCTATAGCCGAACCTATTAACCCTATAGAGAGACCGTTAAAAAGGAAGATACTCATGATGCCCGCCTGGGTGGCCCCTATGGCCTTAAGGACACCAATATCCTTGGCTATAATGAAGACTATCATCCTTAAAATAGCCATGATGCAGAAGCCCGCCACTATGAGGAAGCACAAAAGGATAATGGCCATAACCTTCCTCTCCAAGGCCACTGCCCTGAGGAAGGTCTTTCGGGCATCCTCCCAGGTCTGTACGTAATAACCTGGGCCCAACTCTTTCTGAAGTTTATCCCTCACATCTGAGGCATACCTGTAATCATCTAATCCCACGCTTATGCCCGTTACGGCCCCCGGGCTACCCACTAAGTCCTGTGCTGCCTTGAGAGGAATATATACAAAACTTTTGTCATGGTCATACATCCCCGACTGGAATCTTCCCTCCACCACAAAGGCCTTTACACTTATCTTATCCCAACCCTTTACCGTCACAAGTACTATCTTCTCTCCGTCAGGGACAAAGCTCTGGGGGTCCTTCTTGGGGTCTCCTGGAGCGAGCCTCAGCATTTCCACACCCAAAAAGGCACTAGAGGCTTGTGTCTCGCCATGAACCTTCAGCAGGTCTTCGGGTCTCTTGCCAAATTTGCTAATATAGGAGTTAAAATCCCCCACTTTTACCTCCAGGGAAGGGTCTATTCCCCTGAAGTAGGCAAATTCCTTGTCACCCCTTATCCTGACCAGTGCAGGTCCCTCCAAAAAGGGGGCGCAGGCCATGACATGTCTAAAGGATTTTACTGTCCCCATCACTTCCTCATAGTTCTCAAAGCCGTAGAGCCCTGACTTCAGTAT
>JAUQZZ010000127.1:0-1571 GCA_030586765.1 Candidatus Brocadiales bacterium
ATTATAGGTAGTAAGGATTATGCTGACCATTCTCGATTAAAGATTCCTGGTTAAAGATTTAAGATTCTAGAATCTTAAATCGAGACCTCTGCAAAACTCAAAATTTTGGAATCCATTGACCGTGTCAATGGGGAATTTTCCAGCGACACGGTCGCTGGACTCCATAAAACGACACTTTTGCAGAGGTCTCAAATCCTAAGTCCGTAATCATTTTATTGCCTGAGATAAAAGATGATTATGGTAGTGAGGGCTGAGCCCAGGAAGGCCGCAAGCCCTGCCACAAATTTCCACTGGGTCTTCAGGGCTACCAGGTCGTTATGGTCCCTGAGAAACCTGCCCAGGGCGGACTCCAGCACCTCCATCCTCTCGTCCAGGCGGGCCACCCTTTCCAGCACCTGGAGGTTATGCTCCGCCAGTCGCCTTATCTCTTCTAGAATCCTTGTCTCGCACGGCCTCATAGTAGTCTTCTCTCTGAGGTTGAACGTGGCAGCAAGCTGCCACGCTACATTAAAAAGGAATCCCTACGCCTCCTGCATAACCTTCTCGTAGCAATCCCACCAGAGGCCTATATTTTTCTCTGCATCGTATTTCTCTCTCACATAGGTACGGGCAGCAACACAAAGCCTCCGTCTCTCCTCAGGGTTCTCAATAAGATAGCCAATCTTTTCCACCCACTCATCGTCTTCAGCCAGAAGCCCTGACAAGCCACCCAGGAGGCTCTTGCCATACTCCCCCCAGTTAGAGACCACCATGGGTATCCCCAGGGCTGCATACTGAAGGAGCCTAAGATTGGAGCGACCCCTGGCAAACTCCGTCCTGTATAAGGGCGCCAGGCCTATATCAAACCTGAAGGTTGCCATCCAGAAATGGAACTCCTCCATGGGCATGAAGGGCTGGAGGAATATCCTGCTTTTGTTCCTCTCGTAGAGCCCCTTGGGACAGGCACCGTACATAATTAGGACTATCTCCGGGTATCTCCTTAATATCTCCTCCAGGGCTGGTTCTATCAGGCCCAGGTCCTGCACGTGATAGTGTCCCCCTGCCCATCCTACAGAGAGTTGTTTCTGGGCTGAAAGGTTCAAATCCTCAAGGTCTCCAAAATCTATCTGGTTGGGTAGCACGTACACAGGGGTATCCACCAACTCCCTCACGGTCTGGGCTATGGCCTCTGTAGTGGTGGTGATGGCATGGCAGTTCCTCAGTATCTTTATAGCGCTTACCGTCTCCGCCTGGACCCTATCCTTTCTGTACTCCGGGCTCTCGGGGTACATAAAGATGTTATCGTCTAGCTCGTAGACCACCTTTTTCCCCACCAGCTTGCAGTATTTAACGATGTGATACATCAAATCCCCTACCACCCTCTGGACTACCACCAGACTGGCCCAGTCAAAATACTCCTTGGCCAGGGTGCTCACCAGTCTTGCCTGGGCCAGGCCCTGCCTCTGGAGGTGCCTGGCTGGGAGGGTACACCTGTAGTAGGTACAGGCGTTAGACAGGGGAGAAAAAAAGAGCACCTTCATCCTCCTGGCAGTGTCCTTCTGAGGTGTCATTGCGAGACCGCCAGAGGCGGG
>JAUQZZ010000127.1:1581-5612 GCA_030586765.1 Candidatus Brocadiales bacterium
GATAACCATTATACCCTCCCCCTTGATGGGGGAGGGTGGGGTGAATGCTCCTCCAGTCTAGGAAGGGGGAAGGCTGAATGGCCCAAACAAAAGGTCATTGTGAGGGGCGAAGCCCCGAAGGTTGTCATTGCGAGACCGCCAGAGGCGGGCGAAGCAACCTCGTTTCCTTCTGGTGAGATTGCTTCGCTTCGCTCGCAATGACCCTTTCCTTCTATATGCTTCGCTTCGCTCAGCATGACCTTTAACCCTTAACCTCTGACCCCTGACCTCTTTATCAAACAGGATAAGTCCTTGGCTTACCTGCCACGGCCACCACACCAAAGGTAAAGCTAGGGGAGGTTCCTCCTACAGTAGCAGTAGCCTTGAGGTATCGGCGGAAACCCGTCACCCTGAGTTCTGCCGTACCCGGGGCCGTCTTCTGTGCAAAGGCTGCCCCTGCTATATCGGTAAAGGTAGAATTATCTACCGAGTCCTGGAGCTTTACGTTCAGGGTGGGGCCTGTGCCAGAGGCAACTCCTACGTCCATATAGCATACCAGTTCCCTGGGCCCACCATAGGCCGAACCATAGGTATCTATGGCACTGCCGTCCTCGCTGGCCGTACGGGCCTGGGGAGAAAAGAGACTGCTAACCTTCACCTCTCCCATAAGATCCCTCATCTTTATCCTCCTTACCTTTTAATGAAACTGCGATTAAAGGCTGTTGCTGAATTGCCCTTTTGCACATAAAAAATGGCTTTTTTAGTGAACTGATAAAATTTGTCCAGTTATAAATCTACGTAAGGACAGCCATTGTGGCTGTCACCCACTCCCCAATCCTCCCCCTTGACGGGGGAGGGAAGGGAGAGGGTGAACACCACCCTCCCCTAGCCCCTCCCATCAAGGGAGGGGAAGATTAAAGAGGGTAGACAACGAAATTTATTTCGTTGACTCAACGTCCATAAAGGACGTTGTCTACCCCTATACGCTAACTTATTTTTCTGTAGTTGCCCAATTTATTGGGCCAGTGCTCGATAAATCGAGCAACTACAGTAATTAAAAGTCATTCTGAGCGAAGCGAAGAATCTAGACCCTTCGCTCCGCTCAGGGTGACTTCGTCATCTTATCTGACCTATATACAAGGGTTCATCCAGATTCCCGTTGAGGGGCAGCACAACCCCTGGGTCTTCACTAACAAAGGTGTTCCTCATAATGGTAGAAAAGACCAGCCCCCTGGAACTAACTACCCTGCCCAGTCCGCTAGCCAGGTGGAGATAGGCAGGCCCTGCACCATATTGAGGAGTCGACCTGCGGCGCCTGCCCCCGCCTAAGGCGGATGGGTGTATTAGGGTCTCCTGACCTGGATATATTTCCATTAAACCTCTAAACCTTTGAACCATTGAACCCTTAAACTTTAATGGCCTTGATGTCAGCTATGGGGACTGTGTCCTTCATAATCTGTAATCTGCCATCTGTAATTTGTCATCCTCCTTAGGCGGATGACAGTCTCCCCCTCACGAAGAGCCTGGTAATGGCCCTACCCACAACCAAATCCTTCTCAATCTCATAGCCCACCACTATGGGTGCAAAGTCTGGGTCCAGGGCAGGGACGGATATTGTCTCTGTGCCATCGAGATTCGATACCGCCTGGAGTTCCACCTGAAGCCCTGGATGGATATTGAGCTCTCCCAGGACCTCATAGACCCTAAGCACCTCATCTTTTGCAAATCTCTTCTGAAACTGGGGCAAAAGGGCCTCCAGGGATTCCCAGCTAGGGGTGTTTATGGAGACCTCCCTGGCTGGGGTAGCCATAAGGTCTGCCTCAGGCGGACTACCCGGCTGATAAGCCCCACTCTCTGCGTAGGTCTGCATCCTTCGCGGTTCCACAGGAGAGCCCTGGACCGCGCCCGACTGCACTATCTGCACATCCGCACTGGCGGTATACCTGCCCTGGGTGTTCAGGCTCACTACCTCCCTCCTCACCCCATAGGAATCCCTGCTTATCTGATAGTAGGAGATGGTCTCCTGCCTCACTACCACCCTTCTAAGGCTACCCCAGGGGGAGAGTTCATCCTTGTCCATGAACTTGAGTTCCTTAAAAGAGAGACCATCCTCTGTGTAGACCATCCCCAGTGTGGTAGTGTTCTGGGCCACCAACTCCCCGGAAGGAGCATACCAGTAGTAGGTCAAGGTCTCCTCTATATTGGGATAGAGGTCGTACACTATCCACCCGCCAGCAGGGTAGAAGACGGAGAGGTCCAGGGAACTTATTCGTCCAGGGATGGGTAGCCCAGTGGGCTGTCCCACTACGCTGCCCAACTCCCTGGGTGCAGCAAAGCTGTGATGGGTATTCTCATACTGGATCACCGTCTTTGCCCTGGCGTAAAGAACAGGACGCACGAGCCCTGGAGCAAATACCCTGTGTCTGTAGGTAGAGCGGGTCTCACTAATCATGGAGGAAGGATTACCAAAGATGTCCCTTCCCCTGAGCACGGAGACCTCCTCCATAGAGAAATCGCTTATTATACCGCTATCAGGGTCTGCTGTGATACCCATACCCAGAGCAAAGACCCTGGGTACATCCTGGAAGGGTACCCCACCGCTCTCCGTAGAGAAACTCTCCCTCTGGATACCGTAGGAGTAATTCTTAATAGCATGGGTACCTGCCGCTTCCCACACCTCCTGGAAGGGTTGGGAATCTGCCTGAGGTGGACCCTTGAATCTCTCTGGCCTGAAGCGCCCCAGGTTACCTACCAACCTTATCTGAGAGGGCTTCTCCTTCCTCTGAACCTCCTGCCTCACCATCCTCACCCCGCTTAGTGAAAGCCTATTAGCCCCACCCAGTTCCTCCTCCATGGCCCCTCTTTCAGTAATAAAGATATTACCCCCTACGCTATAAAAGAAAGGTTCCAGGGGCGCCACCAGCCCCATTATTGCCTCCAGAAAGGGGGTATGCGGCTCTACGGTAAACTGCCTCACCCAATAGGGCGGTAGGCTGGTATGTATGGTAAGGCCCCCAAGACCACCTAATATCTTTATCACCTCATTAGAATCCCATCCCCCTTCACCGTAATCGTTGCCCAGGCGCACCCAGGGATGGTACTGGAGGTCGGACTCATGCCCTGCCTGAGCCCTTTGAAATTCTTCATACTGGGCAGGGGAGAGGGTGAGAAAAATCTGGGTCTTCCTGGGCGACCTCTTAGACTCTATCCAGAGGGGAGAACGGAGGTGGAGGTTCTGCACCCATCCCTGTCCGCCTGAGGCGGATAATTCATTGCTGGTGCCTTCTACGAGGAATCTCCTGTCCTGGCCTCCTACCTTTAGGAGCACCTCCTCCCCTGGCAGGTAGCCGCCCAGGCCCCCTAGTTCAAGGGAGACCTCCTCTGCCGTCTTGTCCACCTCGTGGGTGAGGGTCATCTTTGAAAGGTTTTCAGTGACGGTCTTCATGTTTTTTAGCTTCGTAGGGCAAACCTTTAGGTTTGCATTTGCCTATGCAAGGCTAAAGCCTTGCCCTACAGCTTCTGCAAAAGATGTAGCGTCCGATCACCGCATCGGACGTTAGTATCTAAAACCCAACGCAATTCCGCAGAAGGGTGCCGCAGGGCTTAAGCCCTGCGCAACCCTAAATAAAAAGGCCCAAGAAATCTCTTTGAGATTCTTCGGGCCTCTAGGTACCCGCCTGAGGCGGGTCCTTCGGTTACCGATGGTCAAAATTGCTGTTATTATTTTACAGCTTCTTTGCTTCTACTTCTTTTCTCCTTAATGTAGTGGCGGAATGAGCATTGTAGGGCAAGGCTTTAGTCCGCCTTAGGCGGATTTGCCCTACGGCCCCATAAATGGGGCAACTACACTATATAGAAGAAAGTAGTTGCCCAATTCATTGGGCCATCCTCTATATGGAAGACAGGTTGTTCACCAGGGTAACCTTTATATCCGTCCCTTCCAGGGGGTCCTTTAGTGCTGTGAAAGGCAATAAGACCCCCAGTGGGCCTGCCTCCTTTACCACGGGTATGGGCGCCTTCCCTGCAAATACCACCCTGGGCAGATACAACTC
>JAUQZZ010000128.1 GCA_030586765.1 Candidatus Brocadiales bacterium
ACTCAGGACACATTTTACAACCTTTATAATGTCTCTGGACGTCTCCAAATCCTCGTCTTTTATTAAATTAAACAACTGTCTCTTGACCCTCAATAAAGACTTGGGGGTCTTTTCTTTGGTGATAGCGAAAGAAAAGAGTTCTGGGAGTTTAACCCCCAGGGCATTGGCTATCCTCTCTATATTTCTCAATGTCAGATTAGCCTCTCCCCTCTCCACAGACCCAATGTAGGTATAATGTAATCCTGCCTTATGGGCAAGCTCTTCCTGAGAGAGACCTTGCTCCTGACGGAGAGTCCTTACCTTTCTGCCAAACCTCTTTAATATGGCTTCCATACAGCCGAAATCTTAGCAGAAAGGTATTTTTCTAAGTACAGACTATAAATAGTATTTTTATATTGACAATATAGATTATATTTAGTATTTTTATGCGGCGGGCTGGGGGGAGTAGTGTTTTCATATAGTGGCAAGGCAATGGTTAATCAGAAGCTAATTATTCTTTTATTAGTCTTTTGCCTTGGGACAGCCGGATACCTGACGACCAGGGCTCAGAGGACTGGTGCAGGGGCAGTATTGTAGGGTGCGTCTCTGCGCACCCTACTTCCTTTCTACCTAGCAGTCAGAAAGAAACGCCTTATATGGCAAGGGAGGGGTAGCAATGATAGCAGATACAAAATTCTCACCTGCTAAAATAAAGTTGTCCTTATTTTTTAGCGTACTTCCCTTTTTACTAGGGTGTCTCACTGCAATTACCAATCCTTATTCTCATTATTCCAACTCCAAGCCGGAACCAATTGTCGTAAGAGATATAACTCAGGATACACGTACAGTAAAGGCTGGCCCTTTGACAATCTTAGTAGAACCCTTTCAACCTGCTTCTGACATAAGCAAGCTAGGGTTACGAGGGGTACTTATTACCTTCCAGAACAGCTCACAATCAGAAGATTTCTTTTTTCAAGAGGGCGACATTGTTGGAATAGGCGGGGAAAAGTATCTGCCATATAGTTACAGTGATTTGCTTACCTTGACTCAAGATTATCAGACTAAAAAAAGTGCCCAACAAATTAACATAGGAACTGGGAGCCAGTTGCTCCAAGGTCTCCTATACAGTGTTATGCCTTACGGAGCAGGCATGGGAATAGCCACTGCTACAACCCTGTCTGGCTCTGCGATGGCAGGGACGATGTATTCTGACCATTCCTCACAAGTTATGGCACCTTACCGTGAAATGGGAAAGGCTTTGATGTTTCCATTCCACGCATCTCAAAGGACTTCGGGTGTCTTATACTTCCCCTCAGACGTACATAGTATTGAAGTAACTGTAAAAGGCAGTCCAATTCGCATTCCAATTTTTGCCTCAAAAGCCCCCATAACTAAAGAGGTCGCTGAACCAACTCCAAAAATTAGCAAGGCCTATGCTCCCAAAGATTCAGGCATTTTTCATCACCGCAACTGCCCAAAGATTGCACACCTATTAGTGGGAAAAGAGTTGATAGAGTTTTCCTCCCCTGAAGAGGTCTTACGGGCAGGGGGTAGACCCTGCGAGGTATGCCAAAACTACTTTAATAATTCTCAGTAATGTAGGGTGCGTTTAAACGCACCCTACAAGACTTTAATATGGCTTCCATACAGCCAAAATCTTAGCAGAAAGGTATTTTTCTAAGTACAGACTAAAAATAGTATTTTATCATTGACAATATAGGCTATATTTAGTATTTGTGTGCGGCAGGCTGGGGGGATAAGGCAATGGTTAATCAGAGGCTGATTATTCTTTTATTGCTCTTTTGCCTTGGGACGGCCGGATGCCAGCAACCAGGGGAAGGGTGCAAAATTCTTTATTGAACCAGGCCAGCGCCTTATTAAAAACCGTGTTTTTACAGGAAAAAGTGGAAAGGAGGCATTAATCAATGATTAAGGCCCTGTACTTCTGTCTGACTGTCTGTCTGACTGTCTGTCTGTCTGGGCTGACGTGGGCAGCCCCCTCCCCTGAGGAGCTTGGGGCACAACTAGACGCCCTCCGGGCAGAGCAGGAAAGGATGCAGGGAATGATCCGCCAGCTTGAAGGAGAACTCCAGAAGTCCCGTACACCCACAAAGGACGTAGTAGAACAGGCCATGAAGCAGATAGAGGCGGAGAAACCGCCTGCATTCCCCAGGTGGGAGCTCTCGCTTGACGCCATGTATATGGACCTAAAGGGGCTGGACTGGCAGGCACTAGATGTGATGAGGTATACTACAAACTACACTACTCCAAACTACACTACTACTGGTACGTCTTCTAATAAGAACTTAGACATCAAGTCCCGTCCAACCTTCAGGGGAGAACTCAGTTACAGACTGAACAACAAGTGGCGTATAGGGGCAAGTGGCTGGTTCTTTGATGAGGAGGGTAAGACAAGCGGGACGGTAACGACGACTCCAGCATCAGCCTCCGTTAGTGATACTTATTACACGAGAGACTACCGGGCGAAGCAGGAGTTTGACATCTGGAACCTGGACCTCTTTGCCACCAGGAACATCGTGAATGGTGAGCGTGGTTTTCTTGACATGAATCTTGGCACCAAGATAGCCCGTCCAAACCATAAGATGTCTTTAGATCAGACTTTGTATGACTCTAATTTTTCTTCTTACGGCCCCACCCTTTATGAAGACTTTACTTCCCTCAGCAGTGAGCATGAGGCCCACTACAGCCTGTTGGCAGGGCCAAGTATCGGCCTCCAGGGAAGGTTTGACGTCTGGGGTCCAGTCCGTTTTGAGGGCTTCATGAACCAGTCCGCACTCATGGGCAAGGTACACGAGAGAGGAGATTTGCACGTGGTGCAAGATAGCTATACTAATGGTAGCCTTACTAGTAGAAGCACCGGCGATCTCCCATTCCGTACGGCCAAATCTGTGCTTATACCTGTAACAGAGTTAAAGGCAAAGCTCATCTTTGATATAACCAAAAACGTTGCCTTTGATATTGGGGGATTCTTCTCCCAGTGGTGGGATATGCCTGTGGCACCTGAGCTTAATAAACCATGGGGCCTCAGCTCGTGGGGTAGTTTGGACCCGAATAATCTAACCTGGGAGGAGAGGGAGAGGACACCGAGGTTTGTGGGTGCAACCTTCGGCTTCAGCCTGCGACACTAAGGCAACCGCTGGTTCAATCTTGAAGATTGAACCAGCATTGGGTATTTGAGGTGGACGTTGTAAGGTAGGGGCGTATTGCAATACGCCCCTACGGAGAAAGGCCCATGACCTCCATCACCCTCCCTGCCAGATAGTAATGTAGGGTGCGTTTAAACGCACCCTACAAGACTGCCCCTTTTACCCAAGAGAGCTAGAGGGGACACATCCCTTAATTCTCCTTCTGACTGAGGCGGGCGGATTGGGAAATGTCAAAGCTTCCGCCTGAGGCGGATCATTCCTTCGGCTTCGCTCAGGCTTGTAGTGAGCGAAGCGAATCTGACGGCGTCTGAGGGAGCTAAGTCCGCCTGAGGCGAAAAGAATCTCTTAAAAGACCAGATTCTTCCTCTTCACTTCGTTCAGGGTCAGAATGACACATGGCGCTGTAGTGATTTTTGCAGAGGTCTCGCTTTAACATTTCACCCCAAAGGCGGATTCGCCTCAGGCGAACATCTAGCATCTGGATTTGGGCATTTGGATTTCATTTGACCCCTGTCCCTTATTCCCTACTCCCTACTCATTTCCTCCTCCATCCAAGCAACATGTCCGTGTATTCGCCGTGGCTCCAGAAGCCGTAGGCCTCGTGGGTTATACCAAGCCTCTTTTCTATATCTGAGAAGCGTCGTAGGCGGCTCGCCTCTGCCTTTATCTTTATTAGCCAGCGGTCCTGGGCCCATTCCCAGTAGCCATATATGGGACTATACACGGCCCCATGGGCCTTGGCCTTATAGATGGCATCGGTGATGTCAACCAGGAGTTCGTAGGTGAGTCTCTCTATCTCGGAGACGTTGTACTTTCGGGCATGTCCATCTGGCAAGAGGCTGAAGGTGTGATGCCCCCTCCAGTCAGGGGCAAGGTCCTGGGGCATGGGGTCAAGTAGCCCCTCATTAAGGAGGTCTACTACGATGGCCATTGCCTCACGGTATTTGGTGAAGCTCAGCTTTACGGCCTCGTCCATGGCCTCAAGCTGGTCACGGGCAAACCTTGAGGAGTGGCAACCCTGGCACGTCTTTACCCACCATTCCCTTATCTCTTTGTATCTCGGCGCGCCCCTGTCCACCAGGGAGGTGCCCATAAAGGTGTAGGCGGGAGAGGCCCGCCTGACGTTATGCTCACCCTGTTGCATGTGGCAGTAGGCGCAGGTGGGGGCCTTGTAATTTTTGTTGGCAAGGGGCTGGGAGAAATCCCACTCGTGGGCCTCTCCCTGGTATATCATCCCATGGTAGGACTGCATATACATCTCGTACTCGTACTGTTCCGGGCCTGAGTGGCATACGCCGCAACTGGTGGGACGGCGGGCCTCCTTTACTGAAAACTCATGCCTGGTGTGACAGCCGTCGCAACGGTTCTCAGCAATGGCATGACACGTAAGGCAGGCAGAGACCTCTTCCGCTGGCTTTTCTACGTAACAGCCGTCTTCAACAAGGTCAAGATGGTAGGCATGGGCATGGGACCCCCTGTCGCCGTCTCTATGTCCTATCAGTTGCTGGGGGTGGCACTCCCCGCAGGTATTGTAAGAGGGCATGAGCAGTCTTTCATGGTCGGTCCCGTGGCACTTCTCGCACCCTACCGCCTCCTTCCCCTCCCCTGGCCTGCCATGTCGGCTCCTCCTCCACTGGGCAACCACCTGGGGGTTCTCCACCGTGTGGCAGACGATACACTCGTGCCCGGTGTACTGCCCCGGCACATTGCTTACAGGACGAAAGGCAGGATTATTATAGTAGTGGTCAGGGTCGTACCACCTGACCATCGGGAGGAATTGAAAGAGCTGTCCGTATCTACCCTTGCCGGGGAAGAGTTTGTCAGGAGCGGTGTAATAGGCAGAGAGCCCACCGCCATGGTAGACGTCCCCTGAGTCATCTGGCCCTGCCTTCTCCCCCCGCAAGGCGGCCATCTCTTCCTGAAAGGACCTTTTCCCCTGCAGGTGCTGCTGTGCCCCTACCTGTCCAGCACCTGACCACAAGAAGACTAAAAGACATCCCGCCAAAAGAAAAACCCTAGGCATAGGTTTTCCCCTCCGTCTATCTACATCCTGCCTGAGGCGGATTTTCAACTGGACGGGTCTGTTAGGGACCGTATCGGGGGTGGTCCTACCAAGCTAGTCTTCTAGAAATAAAAATCCGCCCCGTCATAGTTGAGGGGTGGCATTCTCGTTACGTGTCCAGCCTCCAAGGCCAGTCACATCCTGCCGACCACAAGTCAGCAGGTAGACGAGGCGGATTAGTCTCTACTATCAAACTGCCCAAGGTATCAGGGCAGGTGCAAGTTTAAAACCCGCCCCACCCATTAGGTGAGGGGTGGCATTCTCTATTTGTGTCCGTCCTACAAGGCCAGACACAC
>JAUQZZ010000129.1 GCA_030586765.1 Candidatus Brocadiales bacterium
ACATTACGATCCGCCTAAGGCGGAGAAGCAATCTAGATTGTTCGCCAAAGTCCATTTGTGGCAAGGAACAGAGCCCTTGCCCTATATCTTCTAAATGGGTAGGGGCACAAAACATGTTGTGCCCTACTGAATATTCTATGTGAACGCCTTCAGGTCCAGGACCTCTCTGCCTATAATCAGCTTCTGTATCTCTGAGGTGCCTTCATATATGGTAGCCACTTTTGCGTCCCTCAAATATCTTTCTACAGGGAACTCGTCAGAGTAGCCGTAGCTACCATGTATCTGGATAGCCATGTTGGCAGCCCTGACAGCCGCCTCGGAGGCAAAATATTTTGCTATAGATGTTTCCAAGGTGCTCTTTAACCCTGCATTCTTTACATGGCCTGCTTTATAGACGAGAAGCCTGGCGGCCTCGGTGTCTACTACCATCCTTGCAATCATATCCTGGACCAACTGAAAGGAGCCTATGGGCCTATCAAACTGCACCCTCTCCCTGGCATAACGGACGCTGGCATCTATGCAGGCCTGGCAGATACCCACACAGCCTGCGGCCACGCTGTAGCGCCCATTATCCAGACCGCCCATAGCTACCTTGAAGCCCTCTCCCACACCGCCTAATACAGAATCTTTGGGTATGGCGCAGTCTTCCAGGTAGATTTCAGCCGTGTTAGAGGACCTGAGGCCCAGCTTATGTAATATATCCCTGGTAGTGAAGCCCTGGACCTTTTCCTTCTCCACGATAAAGGCTGTAAGCCCTTCGTGCTTTTTTGTCTTATCGGTGCGGGCGATGACTATGGCAAGGTCTGCTACCCCGGCATTAGATATCCAGGTCTTTGTGCCGTTAAGCACCCATTTGTCCCCCCTGAGGACGGCGCTGGTGCTTTGATTAGCGGCATCTGAACCTGCATTGGGTTCTGTCAGGGCAAAACACCCCAGGAGTTCACCCTTGCATAGGGCTGGAAGATACCGCTGTTTTTGTTCCTCTGTACCCCAGGCAAGGATGGAGAGTTCCACCAGGGATACCTGCACCGAAAGGGTGGTCCTAACAGAGGAGCAGGCCCTACCAATCTCTTCAGTGATTATAGCATGGCTTATATAGTCTAGTCCAGCACCCCCGTACCTCTCTGGGATAGGCCCACCTAGAAGACCCAGGGGGGCCATCTTTTGGAGGATGTCCCTGTGGAAGTGACACTCTCGGTCGTTATCTCTGGCCACAGGGGCGATTTCTTCACTGGCGAATCTCCTGGCCAGCTCTTTTATAGTCTTTTGTTCCGTGGTGAGTTCAAAATCCATACACCCTTTCCCTCGAGAACGGTAGAGAGACCTCTGCAAAGGTATAGGGTAGACCCTTTGCTACGCTCAGGACAAGGTTTTATTCCCTCCTCCTCCCATTAAGGGAGGGGGAGGGTAAATGGCTCCGACGAAGTGTTATTGCGAGGGGCGAAGCCCCTCACAATAACACCGCTGACGGACTTCCTGCTCTGCCTTACCCAAATAATGGACTTTCTTAGAGGTCTCAGTGTTATTTAACTAAAGAAAGGCCAGTGTGGGCCTGAGGTGTTAAAGGTTTCTATACTATGTCTCTCCACAGGCAAAGGGTATTGCCGCCCTGCTCCTTTGCCTTTTGCAGGGCCTGTTGGGCATGAAGGGTCAGGTCACTGGGGGAGGTTATGTTTTGGTCGGTAATGCCAGAGATGCCCATGCTCACAGTGAGCTTTGTAGAAGAGGAGTTCTTTAGAAAGATGTGGTATCCGAAGACCCGCTGAATCCTCTGCGCCACGCTCATGGCAGCATCCACATCCACTACTGGCAGTACAATAAAGAATTCCTCCCCACCGTAGCGTGCTACGGCATCAGAGTTTCTGACTATACCCAACAAGAGCTTTGCCGCTTCAGTGAGTACGTAGTCACCAAAGGCCTGTCCGTGCTCCTTATTTATCTCCTGGAAGTGGTCCAGGTCTATCATGATGCAGGAGAGGTGCTGTCCGTATCTCCTGGAGCGGTCATACTCTGCCCTGAGGAGGCCCTGCAAGAAAGGGTAAGTGTAGAGCCCTGTAAGCCTATCCCTCTGGCCCATCTCTTTTAGTTCCTCTGCCTGCTTTTCTAAGCTCTCGGCGATCTTATTTAGGGAGAGGGCCAGTTCCCCTTCCTTCCCCTCCTGTACCCCTACCCTGTGGGTGACATCACCTTCGGAGAGGGCTTTTATACCCTGGGAGAGTTTCTTCCAAGGGCGGAAGAAGTGTAGGGTCGTGAGGACTATCGTGAGGATAGAGGCAGCCAGGGTGCCTGCTAGGGTGTAAAGAAGGGTTGGTCTTGTACTGGCTATAGAGGTCATAGGAACTGGCCTACTGACGCTAAGGGCACCTATAATCTTATCACTATTGTCCCTGATAGGGGCATAGGCGGTCATAAAACTTTTAGTGCCTGAGGTACCTTTGGTGATGTACCTCTTTCCCTGTCTCAAGACCTTGCGGTCCACCTTAGGGTCTTCCAGGGTCGTGCCTTTAATCCCTTCTAGTGTGCTGGCCTGGGCCGTTTCACCTGAATAGATGGTAACATCCAGACCACTGGATTCTTTTAAGGAATTGGCCAGGCTGTCAAAGGTCTTGTCCACCTCCAGGGTTCCAAGGGCCTTTCCTTCTTCATTGTATATGGGTGTTGCAGTGCGGATTCCAGAAGGGTCTTGTCCAGAGGTTGGGGCTTCGCCCGCCTTGGCCACTACGGCGCCTTGTGTGTCTTTTATATTAATATATTCGATATAATCCTTGCAAAGGGGGTATAGTTCGTTCAGGTAGTCACTCAGGGTATCGGGGCGACCTTCCTTTAACAAGGTCTTCAGGTGGGTATCCCCCTGAAGGAGACGGCAGATAAGAAGATTCTTTTTTATACAATCTGTGTAGGCCTGGAGTGCCGAGTCTAGGGACGTTTCTAGTAAAGCGCTCTGGGCCTTTCTTGTGGATAAATCCGCGGCAATAAGGGACAGAAGGCCCAGGACGAGGAGAGGGATGATGCCTGCACAGAGGCAGGCCGTCAGGACTTTAGCTCTTGTACCAAATGGCATATCCCTAAGCTCCCATTTTACAGTGAGCTAGAAGAACTTCCTTGCAAAAGGGGACGGTTTCAAGAAAACCCTTGTCATGATATTATTTTCTTCTCTACAAGTTCAACTATATTTTCTGCCTGCTGGAGGGCCTTCTGGGCCTCCTCCGAGGTGTATGTCTTGTAGGGGACTGCAGGGGGCGCCAGGGCATCAGGGTATCTCGTAGGGATATAATATTTGTCCAGCATCTTTCCTGCGTTTAGAAGTGGCGCAAACTCTTGAGAATGGGCCTGACACATCATCACAAGCTCTGCTACAGAGTGTGCAGTGACGAATCTCTCGCCTTTAAGATATAGAAAGGCCTTAAGGGCTACCTGGGCGGCCTGTTCAGACATAAAGCAGGCATCTGAATAGAATTTCTGAGAGTTAAGACTTTTGGCCACCTCTAGGTTGTGTCTTGCCTGGTCTAGCCATCTTTGGGCCTCCTCCCTGGGTCTTTTCATATATTACTTTGCCCTCTCTTAAGACCTGCTCTATAAAGGAATTTTCCTCCTCCTTCATCCGGTGGAACTCTTCGGGGGTGTATACAAAGATATCTGCATTAATCTCGCTGATTAGCAGGGCTACCTCTACTAGCCTCTCCAAAAAGGGCTTCTCAGTTTTCTTTACCACTACCAGGTCTATGTCGCTATAGGCATCCTCCTCCCTTGCTGCAGAACCAAAGAGGACAACCCTTTCTGGGTCGTAGTCTTCAAGTTCCTGAATTATCTTCTTTAATCTTTTAGGGAGTTGGTCCCTTTTTTTCGGTCTTTTCGTTGGATAAGGCATTTATAGTCTTCCTGAACGGAATATACCGATAATGAGCCATATCCCCATGACCGTGGCAAAGAGGTAGCCCAGTATTCCAAGGAGGGAGATGTTTTCCATGACCATGGGTCCGATCCTGGCCATCATGACCAGGCTGGAGGCGATGACCGTGGCTGCCAGGATGATGGAGAGGGCCAGGCGGTTACTAGCCCTGTCCAGTTCGTAGGCAAAGCTCTCCAGTTCTACATGTCGGAGGGCCACTTCAATCCTTCCACTGAGGAGTTTCTTGAGTATTTGCCTCATCTCCCTGGGTCCCTGGGAGACTAGGTTGGCCAGGTGCCAGGAGCCTTCTCTGGCCAGCTTGCCCAGGTGTTCTGGGGAGAAACGATCTCTCATAAGGCTCCTGGCAACGGGAGTAATCACGGCCAGGAGGTTCAGGTCTGGGTCTAGTTCCTTAGCTATACTTGTGACAGTAACAAAGGACTTTCCTAACAGGACAAAGTCCCTGGGAAGGACAAGATGGTGGTCCCTGGCTATTTTCATGGTATCAAAGAAGGCCCTCCTGGGGTCTATTCTCTTCATAGGGATGCCCATAAACTTCTCTATGGTTCCATGAAGGGAGCTCTTTAGGGTCTCCAGGCGGCCGTCTGTAGGGATAGCTCCTATGTCCATAAAGACCTCTATAAAGAGGTCTATATCCTTCCTGAGGAGGGCGAAGAGGCTGGTGGAGAGTTGTCCCTTCAATTCTTCGGTGACGTAGCCTACCATGCCGAAATCTATCATAGACAGGGTACCAGAGTCAGATACCATGAGGTTACCTGGATGGGGGTCAGCGTGGAAGACGCCTGCCTTGAAGTACTGTTCCATAAAGTCCCCAAGAAGTTCCATGGCGAGCTTCTTCTTGTCTATTCCTTTCTTTTCTAGGACCTCTAGGTCTACTAGACTTGTGTCTTTTATCCTTTCCAGAGTAAGGACGTTAGAAGTGCTGAGGTCCCAGTACACCTTCGGGATTCGCACCCTGGGGTTATCCTGATATAGGCGATGGAACTTAGAGGTGTTGGAGGCCTCGGTAACAAAGTCTAATTCATTTTGGATGACGCGGTAGAACTCCTCTATCAGCATGGTTGGGTGGAAGACGGCCAGCTCCGCAATCCTTTCTGCCCTTTCTGCGATGAGGGCTAGGAGGTCAAGGTCGCTCCAGATTATCCTATCTATGCCGGGGCGCTTGACCTTCACCACCACCTCTTTACTTTCACGGAAGGTAGCGGCGTGAACCTGGGCAATAGAGCCGCAGGCAATAGGCTCATCCTGGAAGGAGGAGAAGAGGGAACTTATCGGGGACTTTAATTCCTCTTCAATGATGGCCCTGGATACCTTAGGGTCGAAGGGGCGGACGTCCTTTTGGAGCTTTTGGAACTCTCGGATGAAATCCTCGGGGATGATATCTGGTCTGGTGGATAGCATCTGCCCTAGCTTGATGTAGAGGGGCCCTAGTTCCTGGAACATCTGGACGATGCGTGCAGCCAGGGGCTGCTCTTCTACAGGGACATGTTTTTCAAGGAAGCGCCTTCCTACGGGCAGGTACTCGTGGAGCCTGAGGCCGTAGACCATATGACCAAAGC
>JAUQZZ010000130.1 GCA_030586765.1 Candidatus Brocadiales bacterium
ATCCACTAATATGTAGGCCTTTACAGGCATATTTGAGCCCTCCTTCTTTATACTACCCCTTTAATGCCCTTTCAGGGGTAAGCCTTGAGAGATGCTCTATCCTTTTCAGCATGTTGGGGTGAGTGCTCAACAATTCCATCAACTTGTCAGCAAACCCTAGCGTTATGGTTCCTCTGCGGATGGATTCTAGTTCTTTTTCGTCAATAGTGCCGCTCAAGTCCCTATCTAGATGCCTCAATTCTCTAATCTCTTTTACGGCCCTGGAGGGATCGTTAGCGAAGAAGGCCTTGTAACCCTCGCATTGATGCAAGGTCTCCTTGGACGCCCTGGCGCTACCGTAGACCAGTTTATAGAGGGCGGTGGCCATGTCATGGGGTGCATTACCAAGTCTTACACTCCCCAGGTCTGCGTAATATTCTCTTATCCTGGAACCATAGAGTACAATCAGGTTGGCAACAAAATAGAGTATAAAGGCCAAAAACCCTATCCAGACGGCCTGGTTACCCCTCCTGTCGCCGCCTCTAAAGAACATGAAATGATAGGCTATATACCAGAGGATCATGGGTACCAAAGAGAGCATAGTCATCACAGCCACGTCTCTATGCCTAAGGTGGGAAATCTCATGGCCCAATACGGCTCGCAATTCTTCCCTGCTTAGAAGTCTCATGAGGGGTTCAGTAACACATATCCTCCCATCACCACCCCATCTGCCGAAGGCAAAGGCGTTGGGGATAGCTATCTGGGAAACCCCTACCCTTGGTTTAGAAATCCCTGCTCGATTGGCTAGCTCAGAGACCATCTCGTGGAGCTCTGGGTGTTCACCCTCAGTTACATATCTTACACCCATGGACCACTCTACCATCTTTGGGCCAAGGAGATACTGCACTATAAGCATAACAGCTGCTATACCCCCATAAGCCATGAAGTTTGCTAACCCTACGGCATAGGCAATCCCTATTATAATGCCGTATAAGAGCCCAAACATTAAGGTCATAAGGAAATAGAGACGAAAGGTTAACCACATAGCTCGTAAACTCCGCTATTATAAAAGATTTTCCTGCTAGATTCTCTTCGTAAAACTATATCAGGCAGGAAAGGCCCTGTCAACCCCTTACTGGACTGGTCACCTTGGGGTAGAGAGTAGAGGTATAGATAAGTTCTAACGTTTTAAAGACTTACCATGCTTGGGTGTAGAAAAGCAGTTGACAGCTAGAGCATGGGGTTGGTATACTTCGCTGTGATACTGGGGCGATTAGCTCAATTGGCTAGAGCGCTTGCTTTACAAGCAAGAGGTCAGTGGTTCGAGTCCACTATCGCCCACCACCTTGGGCCTTAGAGGGGTGGGGCCGTAGCTCAATTGGTTAGAGTGCCAGACTGTCGATCTGGTGGTTGGGGGTTCGAGTCCCCTCGGCCTCGCCATTTTTGGTATCTTAGGGTACGCCCCGCCTGGGGCGGATCTTGTAGCTACCCACAGGGGCGCCTTTGGTTCGCCTCTAAACTACGGGAAAAGATTTTTCTAGTAATTTTCTGTTAAATTGTGTATAAATTTCAAACCATAGAGGGTTAGTTGAGGGGTAGCTAGGGAAAGGAATTTAAACATAGTAGGCGGTAGATATGTCTAGAAAAGTATACCTTCCTTTGAATCTCTTTCTGTTGTTCTTCTTTGCCAGTTGTTCACTATTCCAGAAACAAGATTCAGCTGAACATCATGTAGTCCTGAACAAGCCTATCCGCAGCAGCGAACTAAGATTTGAAGATGAATCTATCATGGCGCGTTTTACCCCTACCCGGAAACAGCTCTATTTTACTGTCTGGAATAAGACCCAGGCACCAATAAGGATAATATGGGATGAGGTTATGTTTATAGACCCAGAGGGGGTTTCTCGCTGGGTGCTTAATACCGAGGAAGACTATGAGCCAACTACGTCAACTGCCAAGGCGGGCAAGGCGGCCCAGGTAGCCACAGGTGGCCACCCCCTTATGGCATCAACAGCGATTCCCGTAGGTGCCTCCCATACAGACTATATCCGCCCCTACCCTTCGGGTGTCGTAGAGGTGCCCATATTTCCCACCAAGGACCCGCAGGGTTCTAGGTTCAGTATGGTCCTGCCCCTAGAGATTAACCAGCATGTTAAGGTCTATACCTTTGGATTTGAGGTAGTTGATTAGAATACCTCTTTAATCCTCACCTGTTTTTAGACCTCCTGGTGACATTCCCCCTTTAAAGAGGGATATACCCTCTTTTTATTGCAAATCCTCTCCCAGTTCAGATATAATATTGTTTTAATAACAATTATGACCATAGGTTGGGACTTGAGGCTTTTACAGGCAGTATTAAATAATGCAGGTGTCGGCCTGATGGTTCAAGACCGTCAGAGGCGCATTCTGGCCTTGAATCCCGCCTTCGAGGAGATAACGGGCTGGAGCTGGAAGGAGGTGGCGGGTAGGGAATGCGTTGAGGTCTTTGGTTGCCACACCTCCAGCGGTAAGTGTATTATAAACAAATTTTGCCCTGGGGTAAGGGTTATCGAAGGGGAGGTACCCAAGGTCTCCAGGGAACTGATAATAAACAAGGGCAATGGTGAGAAACGCTGGGTAGAGGTAACTGTCTCTGCCATAAAGGGTGACGAAGGGAGGGTGGAATATATAGTGTCTATCCTCAGGGACATCAGCGAAAAGAAGAAGTATTCAGAGGAACTTCTCAGGGTTAAGACCCTCGCTACCTTGGGACAACTCGCCTCAGAACTGGCCCATGAGATAAAAAACCCTTTAAACTCCATCCAGATACAGATGCTCCTCCTGGAACGCGAGATCTCCCAGCATAAGGCCCTTCCTCAGGAACATATCAGAGAATTGGTCAATAGGGTAAGGGAGGAGATAGTACGGCTAAATGACCTGACAAACAGTTGTCTGAAGTTCTCCAGTTCTGGCAGTCTTTCCCTCCGTTACGAGGCCCTGGGGCCCATCCTGGAGGAACTGGTAGCCCTCATTACCCCCCAAGCCAGTCTCAGTGGCGTCCGTGTGGAGTTAGAGGTAGAAGAAGACCTGCCTCCAGTAATGGCGGACAGAGAGAAAATCAGACAAGCACTTTTAAACATGGTATTAAATGCCTTAGAGGCCATGCCCGATGGTGGGGTCTTATGTCTCAAGGCCCAAAGAAAGGAAAAGGGCGTGAAGCTTGTAGTAAAGGATACAGGGTATGGAATCCCAGAGGATGTAAGGGACCGTGTTTTTGAGCTCTTTTACACCACAAAAAAGGGCGGTACGGGCATAGGACTCCCCCTGGCACAGAATATTGTCCAGGCCCATGGGGGCTACATCTCCTTCAGTACCTCTGAGGGGGGTACAGAATTTGTAATAACCTTGCCTCTAGAGAAGCAGGATGGCGCATAAGGCGAAGATATTAGTAGTAGACGACGATAAAAACTCCCTCAGCGGGCTACTGAGGCTCTTACAGCAAGAGGGCTACGAGGCCAGTGGGGCCATCTCCGCCTACGAGGCCCTGGCCTTAATGGACAATCAGTCCTTTGATATCGTCCTTACAGACATGAAAATGCCCCGACTGGGGGCCATACCCCTTATAGAGGAGATAAGGAGGAAGGACGACGGCATCCCTATAGTCGTGATGACTGCCTACAGTTCCATAGAGAACGCAGTGGCTGCTATAAAAAGTGGAGCTGAGGACTACTTACCAAAACCCTTAAATCTTACGGAGCTGAAAGAAAAGTTAGAAAGGATATGGGAGAGGCGGAAGCTCCGCAGACATACTGAGGAACTGAGGGAGAAGCTTGCTGAGGAGCAGCCCTTTTCAGAGCTTGTGGGTAATACCTCTGAGATGCAGAGGATACTAAAGACCGTCCGTGACGTTGCCCCTTCTATGGCTACGGTTATTATCTATGGGGAAACAGGGGTAGGCAAGGAGCTGGTGGCCCAGGCCATCCACCGCTATAGCCACCGGAAGGATAAACCCTTTGTGGTCCTCCACTGTGCTGCCCTGGCCGATGGGGTCCTAGAGAGCGAACTATTTGGGCATGAAAAGGGTTCCTTTACAGGGGCCTTATATACTAGGAAAGGGAGGTTTGAATTAGCACATGGAGGTACCCTGTTTCTGGATGAGGTGGCCGAGATGAGCCACAGTGTGCAGGTCAAGCTCCTTAGGGTAGTAGAGGCAGGCAGGTTCGAGAGGGTGGGTGGGGAAGAAACACGCCAGGTGGATGTAAGGTTGATAGCCGCCACAAATAAAGAGCTAGAGGAACAGGTTGCTCAAGGTAAATTCAGGGAAGACCTTTACTATAGGTTAAACGTTATAAGGATTAACCTGCCTCCCCTAAGGGATAGAAGGGCGGATATACCCCTCCTTGCTGACTACTTTCTTATCCATTATGCACGGAGGAATAATAAAAATATCCAGGGCTTTTCCCCCCAGGCCTTGAGGCTACTTCAGGAGTACCATTGGCCTGGTAATGTCAGGGAACTGGAGAATACCATCGAGAGGGCAGTGGTACTTTGCAAGAAGGGCATCATCGAGCCTGAACACCTTTCCTCTAACATCCTGCCAAAGGATAAGGTACAGCCCTTTATGCAGGTGCGCCTGGGTAGCCCCATTAAGGATGTGGAAAAGGAATTAATCCTCAAGACCCTGGAGCTAACGGGCGGTAACAAAACAGAGGCCGCTAAGCTCCTGGGCATCTCCACAAGGAAGATTGAATATAAGGTGAAGGAATGGGGATTGGAAGACCCATCAGCGCAAAAATTACCGCCCGAAGAAAGAATTTCTGAAAAATTTTCTTAATCTCCCTCAAGGATTTTTTCACACCCCCACATATCACTTCTATTATAACCTACTGCTAAATCTATACTTACGTTTGATTAGGCTGGTTTGGCATGCAAATAGCTAATGTTTTTAATATATGGGAAACGCCTCTACAGCGGTGCTGAGCGCAAGGGAATACCTGGAGCAATTAGAAGAGGATATAAGGCAGCATCCAGCCTTGAACCACCCCTTTTTGGAAAAGTTCAGTAAAGGCAAGCTCTCACTAGACCGTATAAGGATTTTTGCTAGGCAATATTACCTGTACTCTAGATGGTTTACCATGTACGTTTCGGCAGTAATTGCCAACATGCCAGATGAGAGGCCCAGGGCCTATCTAATCAAGAACTTGTATCAGGAGTACGGGGAAAGTAACCCACAGCAGGCCCATCCAGCCATTTTCCGTCGTTTTCTGAAGGCCCTTCGCCTGGATGCCTCTGAGGTGGAAAGGACGGAACCTCTTCCTGAGACCAGGCTATTCATCCATGAGTACCTTTTTATATGCAGGGAGGGTCATTTTCTGGAGGCCCTAGGGGCCCTTGGGCCTGGAACTGAATCCATCGTCCCTTATATCTATCATCCTATTTATGAAGGGCTTAGGAAAGAGCCAAGCCTTCGCGAAGAAGATACAGAGTTTTTCACTCTCCACATGAG
>JAUQZZ010000131.1 GCA_030586765.1 Candidatus Brocadiales bacterium
ACTAAAGCATAGAGAGGCCGCACGGTTTAATGGCGAAAAGAGTTTTCAGGCTACTACGTGCGTAGATGAAAAGTGGTTCAACGAGAACGTCCCCTGCCGCCGTACCTGTCCAGCAGGTACCAATGCCCGGGGCTATGTTATGGCCATTGCAGAGGGGAGATATCAGGAGGCCTACCTCCTTGCCAGACAAAATAATCCCTTTGTTGCCACCTGTGGGAAGGTCTGCGGAGCTCCCTGTGAGACCGCCTGCCAGAGGGGCAAGGTGGACGAACCTGTAAGTATAAGGGCCCTGAAGGACTTCGCCGTGTCGCAGGATAAGCTGAGTCATGAAGAAGTGTACAGCTGGATGCGGAAGAGGATAGGAAAGGTAACGCTGGGCAGGAACAGTAACTTATCAGGGAGGGGTAAGTCCGGCCTCAATGACGTCCCCCGGGTGGCCGTGGTGGGGGCTGGGCCTGCAGGTCTAACGGCGGCCCACGACCTTGCCCTTATGGGATACAGTGTTTGTGCCTATGAATCTGGCAGTAACCCAGGGGGGATGCCAGAAAAGTCCTTACCCCGTTACCGCCTGGACAGAGAGGCCGTAAAGAAGGATGTGGATACTATACTTTCCCTTGGCGGAATAGACCTTGCGATAGACAAGAAGTGTGGCAAGGATTTTACGATTGATCAACTCCGTGAGGAGTTTGATGCGGTGCTTATTGCCGTAGGGCTTCAGAAGGGTAGGATGCTACCCATACCTGGTATTGAGCAAGAAGGTGTACTTTCAGGGCTAGATTTCCTTATGGATGTGGGCAAAGGGGACGGGTTACCCATGGGGAAAAAGGCTGTAGTAATAGGGGGAGGTTGCGTAGAGGCGCATGGGGAGACCCTGTGTAAGGTTGTACAGGGGGGCAAGGCTATAGTATTAGGGGGAGGTTGTGTTGCTACAGACGTGGCCAGGGCCCTTATTCGCATCAATAAGTGCAAAGAGGTACATCTAGTTTGCCTTGAAGCCGCGAAGGGCTGTAGGCCCGATAACCCGAAGGAAGAGATGCCCGCATGGGTCAGCGACGTGGTGGAGAGCTTGGAAGAAGGCATCATTTTTAGTACCTCATGGGGGCCCAAGAGGATTATAGGTGAAAATGGGAAGGTAAAGGGCCTGGAGGTAATAAAGGTAAAATCCGTTTACGACGACCAGGGCCGCTTTAATCCTATTTACATACCGGGTTCGGAACGCATCATAGAGGCCAGTAATATACTACTCTCCATAGGTCAGGCACCTGATATGTCCTTCATGGATGGTAGCTCTGGTCTTGAACTTGACCAGAGGAAGATGCTCAAGATAGACCCGCTAACCCTTTCTACCTCTAAGCCGGGGGTATTTGCCTGTGGCGATATCCTTAGGCCTGGACTGATAATAAATGCTGTGGCCTCTGGCCAGCTCGCCGCTCAGTCCATCCACCAATATTTTGGTGGTACAGGCACCCTCGGCCTTAACCAGCCAGGCCCTATGGAGTCAATACCGGTGCCGAGGAGGTTTGATAGATTCTTCCCAAGACTAAAGAAAGAGAGGAAACTACCGGCCCTGGTGCCCGTGAAAAAGAGGGTCAAGGGGTGGGAGGCACAAGAGTATACGTATTCGGAGTGTTCTGCTAAGGGGCAGGCAGAAAGGTGCCTGAATTGTAACGTAAGCCCTGTGATATTGCCAAATGCCAATTGCATCCTCTGCGGTGGTTGTGTGGATGTCTGCCCGGCTAAATGTATATCTATGGCCTACTTCCAGAAGGCCGACCTGGATTCAGCAGTGGATTCAACAGTGAATTCAAAAGTTGATGGTTATGGGCCCTGGGCTGGGCTGGTCCATGACGAAGAACCGTGTATTCACTGCGGGCTGTGCAGTCTCCGCTGTCCGGTGGATGCCATGAGCATGATAAGGTTTGAGGAGATGTTATAGGAGAAAAAGATGTTGAAACCGACGACAAATGATATTCCTGAAACCATGGTGTCTCGTCGCAGGGTGCTCGGGGGTGCATTATTCTGGGCTAGCTGTGGCATAGTAGTGGTCATATTGGGTGTGATTGGGGGAGGGGTGCTTCGCTTCCTTTACCCGAGGGCACTGTATGAGGCATCAAAGATATTCAAGGTGGGCAGGCCAGAGTCCTATAAGGTAGGTTCTGTGAACCTTGTGACCGGGCGAGGTGTATGGATTGTGAGGGAGCAGGAGGGCTTTTATGCCATCCTGGCCAAGTGTACCCACCTGGGGTGTCAGCCCATCTGGTACGAAGACCAGCAGGTGTTTAAATGCCCCTGCCACGGCAGTCGCTTCCACAAGGACGGGGTTAACTTCGCAGGCCCGGCACCAAGACCCCTAGACCGGCTATACCTAAGCCTCGCCTCGGACGGCCACCTGGAGGTAGATAAGGGAAAGGATGTCGGTCTGGACTATAAACTGAAGGTCTAATGTCGCTCAGGAGAAAGAGATGAACATATTTGTCCAGATGTGGAGGTCTCTCTTCAGGACAGGGGTGACTGACAGCCCTGTCCACAGGGTCTTTCGTGTAGTAGTAAATTTCATCCTGCATCTACACCCTGCCAGGGTAAGCAAGGATGGCATTAAAATAACTTATACGTTTTGTCTGGGTGGGCTTAGTGTCCTCTTTTTTATAATGACGGCCCTAACCGGGGGGTTATTAATGATTTATTACACCCCGGATGTAGACAAGGCCTATGCCAATATGCTGGACCTTGAGAACGTGATTCCTTTCGGGATGTTCCTTAGAAATCTGCACAGGTTTGCTGCACATGCTATGGTTATCTCCGTATCCTTGCACATGCTAAGGGTGTTTCTGACTGCCTCTTACAAGTCACCCAGAGAGTTCAACTGGGTAATCGGCACCGGTCTTCTGCTGATGACCTTCTTACTCAGTTTTACCGGGTATCTCCTACCATGGGACCAGCTATCTTACTGGGCAGTTACCGTTGGGACGACTATGGCGGAAAATAGCCCCATAGTGGGTGCTAAGGGCCCGTTCAGCGTCCTCGGCCCTGAAGAGGACATGCGCTTCATCCTGCTTGGGGGCACAAGTATAGACCAACCGACCCTTATTAGATTCTATTTTGCCCATTGTATCGGCCTGCCAGGGGCATTAGTGGGACTAATGGCCATGCACTTCTGGAGGGTGAGGAAGGCCGGAGGAATCTCCAGACCCCTTTAAAGTTTGAGGGATTACTTATGAACGACAAGACAGAATTAAAGGAAAGATTGAGACTCCTTACGGTTATACGGGAAGAGGCCCTGCTCCGGCAGAGGGACATCTATCCTAGGGAAGAAAAGGTAGATACCTGGCCCAACCTGGTGGTGAAAGAGTTGATTGCGTTGCTCATTTTCACCATCGTGCTGGTGGTCTGGGCCCTGGTTCAGGACGCCCCGCTTGAGGAACTGGCCAACCCTGGCCTCACACCCAGGGAGGCCAAGGCGCCCTGGTATTTTGTGGGACTCCAGGAGCTTTTGGTGTATTTTGACCCCTGGATGGCCGGCGTGGTCTTGCCCACCATTATCCTGGTGGGGCTTGCCCTTATACCCTACCTTGACCCGGACCCCATAAAGGGTGTTGGCCGGTATGCAATAGGGAAAAGGAAGTTTGCCGCCTTTTGTTTCATCTTTGGCTTTACGATGTGGTTTGCCCTGGTGGCAGTAGGTCAGTACTTCAGGGGCCCTGGCTGGACCTTCTACTTGCCGTGGGAATCCTGGGAAACGCCCAAGGAGATAGAGGTGTCCCTGACCAATTTCCCCATGGTGGCAGGGATAGCCTTCCTGGCATGCTACTACATCCTCGGACTTAGCATCCCAGCGGTGGCATTTCAGAACTTCTTCTGGCGGCTTGGTCTCATAAGGTATAACATCACCATGATACTGCTCATGACTATGATGCTGGTGCCGGTGAAGATATTGCTGAGACAGGTCCTTCACATACAGTACATAGTTAAAACTCCATGGTTTAACATCTGAAGGTTTCTGCTATGAGATGGAAAATAGCTTTTTTGGCGTTGTCCTTAGTCTTGCTTGGGTTTCTGATTGTGTGGATTATCAAGGAGACCAGGCCCGAATGGAAGCATTACCAGAAGGCCGAGTACGCCCAGTGCATTACTAACTTAGAGCAAGAGCTTGAACGCTGGTCCGACCCCACGTGGGGAGACCCGAAAGTGGCCCAACAGCTCCAAGAAAAGGTAAAGGGCCTACAGAGACCGAAGCTGGAAGTAAAACAATTTCTTCTCAAAGGGACGGGACTCTGGAAAGATGGAAGAAATGGGAAAAGGGTGGACAGATGCACTACCTGCCACGTTGACGAAGAAAAGCTGTCCAAACTCCATCTCAACATCGTGGATAATTTTCCCTTTGGACTCTACGGTTGCACTATCTGCCATGGCGGGCAGGGGGAATCTCTTAAACTTAAAAAGGCCCATAACGGCATGTATCGTGACAGAAAAGAGATGTTGGCGAGGCTTGGCACGGCAGATGCACTGCTCCAACTCTGGAAGGGTTTTGCAGAACTCGCTCCTGAGGAGGGTACGGAGGCCTCTGACTTCAAATACTACGGGGTCACGGGGGAAAAGGCAGTTTATGTGGGTAGTGCCGCATGCCTGAGGTGCCATAAAGGGCTGACCACATGGCACATAGACCGCTGGAAGAACAATAAATTTGTCACGCTAGAGAAGATCAAAAATGCCCCGGATTTTATCAAGGGGGATGAGAAGTATAGAAGGCAGTGCTACAAGTGTCACACCACGGGATACGATGAGAAGACGGGGAAGTATGCCGAAGAAGGGGTTACATGCGAGGCCTGCCATGGGCCTGGCCAATTCTATGTCTACTTCATGAGCTCAGGGAAGGTGACAGAAGCCCAGAGGCTCAGCAAGCTTGGTTTTAGTTACGACGTCTGTGGCCGGTGCCATATGGCCAGAAACCACGAGGTAAGGGTCTCCGCCCTTGCCCAGCTTGAACCTGGCCCAAAAGGGCCCCCCTCTGCCCCAACCGAACGCAACGAGGAACTCCCAGTTGACTTGACCCAGGAGGAGGCCGTCGCTTTGGCAGGAGAACTATTAACAGCATTGCGAGAAGAGGCCCACCTCAAACGATAAAAATTCGTGTGTTAACCCTGTGGCAGGTAAGGGGGACGATGTCCCCTTTAGGGGAATAAATCTATCAAGACAGCCAGAGTAGAAAGGAGCTAACACCGTGAGAGTCCCATTTACTACTGCAGTGGTTGTGTCTCTCTTGTTTTGGGGAATGGAGCCTCTGCTAGGACAGCAAGCACCCGCTGAAAAGGCACCCCCAGCAGTGAAGTCCTCCTACGCCTACCCCACCGAGGCCCTCAAGAAGATGTACGAGGAGCACGTGGGGATGGAGAAAGG
>JAUQZZ010000132.1 GCA_030586765.1 Candidatus Brocadiales bacterium
ACTTAGCGGATCCGCCTAAGGCGGATAAACCCTGTCCCTACAATCTTTGATTCATCAGAAGTCTCTACGAATATTTAAACAAGATTCTCTGAAGGTTCTCACAAAGGAAATAACTATAGGGAATGAATTAGTTCGGTTTTTTCCCTGCTCTTAATTAGTCTCAGACCTTCTTGAAAACCGCTTAAGGCCATTCTGGGGCAGGGGAAGACCTTGGAATAAAGAACTTTTCCATTCTTCACCATCACTACCCTGAAGGTACCGTCTTCCAGGAGTTCCTGTAGTTTTATACAGGCATTCCCCTGGAGGAAAGTAAAGATGGTCTTCCACTGGAGCATGGGTTTATCCTCCATCCCTAATTCCTCTAGACCAGACCTCCCTGGTCTGAAAAAGTGGCTCCACCTCGATTAAGTATTTGTAGTGGCAGAGCTTGCTCTGCATTTTGAGTCGAGCAGGCTCGACCACTACACATGATACTGTTAAATCAGAAAGACCTCTTGAGGGCTGGAGTATCTATAGGGATGTCTTTTCCACCCCTTTCATAGACTCCAGCATATTGAGCCTTTCTTGTAAGGACAGCATCTCTTCCCTCTGTTCTTGAAGTGCCTCCTCGATGCTCAGGTCTTTGTCCCCCTGGCCGGTGAGTGGGTTAACCAGCTTTACCTTTGTACTCAGGTTTTTATCCAAGGTCCACCAGTCTATTCCCATCTCCACGGCCTTCTCCATAGAGCACACCAGAAGACGGATTTGAATGGTCAGGAGTTCTATGTCTAAGAGACTTATCTTTATATCCCCTGCAATGATTACTCCCTTATCAAGTACCCTTTCCAGGATATCAGCTAAAGTAGTAGCGCCGTTGTTGGTACTATATGCCCTCATATCCACCTCTCTTTAGTTAGATTAAGCTGCTGGAATCTTGCCCTGCCCACGGCACCGGATACAGTACAGCCCAGTGCCCTCATCCTGGCCAGTACCCCCACAGCGAGGACATTTCAGGGTCTTCTTCACCGTGGTTACTACCCCTTTCCCACGACAGGACATACAGTAGGTCCTGCCTCCCATGGGCGAATAACCCGTTCCATTACAGTAGCTACACCGTGTATAAGGAGAGAGTACCTTTACCTTTCCAGACCCACCACAGACATAACAATAAGCAAAGCTACCACCCGGGCTACCTCCCCCACGGCAGAAGGCACAAGTTACCTCTACCTCTCCTGACTTAAGAGGTTTACTTTCGTATTCCTTAACAGGTGTTGACCGACCGAATAACCAACCCATCTTAGTTTCCTCCCTTAGTTAAAACTCATCCCCTTGGTGCCTCTCCCCCACCATGGCACTCGAGACAGTAGAGTCCAGTACTCTCATCTACCCCGGTACCTCCACAGGCCGGGCACTTCTGGGTCTTCCCCTTCGTATGTATTACACCCCTCCCTTCACAGGCTAAGCAGTGATTCCTTCCACCCAGGGGAGAGACGCCGGTGCCGCCGCAGTAACTGCATCTGATATAAGGTATCGCCACTCTTACCTTCTTCTCTCCCCCGCACACATAGCAGGTGGAGAGGTGTGACATTATTTGAAAGGGGTCTTGCCCCCTTCCACCACAAAACACACAGGTTATCTCTTCCTCTTTCGTTATCATCGCTTCCTCCCCTTTCCTTAGTCTTACCATTTCAACGAAGTAAAACTTCGTTGTCTACCAACTACCAACTACCAACTACCTACTGCTGGTAGACAACGACCTTTATGGTCGTTGATTCTTTTAGAAAATCCGTAGGCCAGTTCACCCGCCTAAGCGGATTAGTCTAAGAGCTTTCCCAAAGGGCCAAGGTCAATATTAAGCTCCTCATCCTTGAGGCCGAAATGTCTCTTTAACTCCTCCATCCTCTTACTAAGCTCCATAAAGGTAATGCCCAGGTTGTTTATCTCCTCCCTGGTAAGGGTTCCACCCTCCATGCGTCTAAGGGCCTGCCTTTCCAGGAGTTCCCTTAGTAATTCCACAAGGGTAAGAACCAGCTTCGCCAGCCCTTTTGCAACATTCTCCTGCTGAACATCTATCTTTTTGGGCAGGGCATTATGATTTGCCTCTATGGCCCTGAGAAAATCCTCTGGTGTATCAGTAAAGACTTTGCTCATAGTTCCTTGAGGCCCCTGCAAAACTCTTATCTATGCAGTCCAGTCCGTCTCAGGTGGACACTTCCCTCCCCCTTGATGGGGGAGGGAGGGGTGGGGGTGAATAGACTTGTCTCCACCCTCCCCTAACCCCTTCCATCAAGGGAGGGGAGAAAAAACGACGGGTGCCGCAGGGCTTAAGCCCTGCGCTACCCAAAAAATGCATGAAATGTCATTCTGAGTCCGCCTCTTCCTCATGGTCTTTTGCTGAGACCTCTGGAAAACTAGCTATCGGGTAGCATCCTCTGAAAATTCATGTAGCGCAGACCTTTAGGTCTGCTTGTTACGGAGGCAGGGCTAAAGCCCTGCCCTACAATTCTCTTTCTTACCTTCGCAGATTTCTCCTTTGTTTAGAATCTGCCTCCTGGCCGTTTCCACCGCAGTTACAAGGAGCCGAAGGCTCAGATATATCAAATCCACATTGGATACTGATATAGTGACATCGCCACAGATAACTGCGCCTTTGTTTAGAACCCTGTCCAGGGCCTCACATAGACTGAGGTGCCCTTCCAAAGGCCCTTCCAGGCCAGTTCCTGTATAGTTATCACCTTTAGTAATCACAGAGGACTCCACTGTCTTGATAAAGGAGATTGGCTACCTGCTCCAGGGCCTCCAAACCCCTTAATTCTTCAGCCTGGCGGTAGAGGACGGCGGCCTCCCCAAGGGGTAAAACAGGGGCAAATTCCTGCACTACCCTCATCTGAACCTGCCTCAGCCTTGAGCAGAGGGGACATCCGCCTGAGGCGGAAGGGGGTGCAACCATATTAATTATCAGGGAGCCTGGGGTCATGCCTGCCCTCTTCATAGAATCAAAGAGGTCTCTGGTCTCCTCCATCACCATGGCCCAGGGGGTGGTTACGATAAGGGCTACTGCCCTGGAGAGAAGGAGGGCCTTTAATTTCTTAATCCCTTTGGAAAGTTCCACCAGAAATCCTTCAAATCTAGGCATCCTGAAGATGCCCCTGTATTTCAGTAAGAGCTGAAAAATCGCCCTGAGCCATTCCTCCACCAGTCCTGGGGTCTCGATAAAACGGAGGAAGTGCCCCGTGGGAGCGGCGTCCAGGATTATGGTATCGTATCCCTCCTTGCTCTGGCTCTCCACTACCTTCCACAGGGCTATGACCTCATCCAGGCCAGGAGGGGAAAGCTCCGCTAACTCTACCAGTACCTCTTCCTCAAATTCTATGGCAGTACCCCCTCCAGTAAGGGTATCAAAAAACCCCTCTAGCTCTTCGGCATATATGTCCCTCAGGGCCTCAAACTCTCCCCTGGGGTCAACCTCCAGGGCCAGGAGATTAGGTAGTATGCTATAGCCCTTGCCGCCCAGAGACCTACCCAGGGCATCGGACAGGGAGTGGGCTGGGTCGATAGAAACAACAAGGTATTTTTTATCAGGGTGGTTACGGGCAAGGTGAAGGGCGGTGGCAGAGGCAAGGGTGGTCTTCCCTACCCCTCCTTTACCCACGAATAATAAAAGGGGTGCCTCAGGGCAGGCCACTGGCCTCGAGAGGAGGCCAAGTCCGCCGCATGTCTCTGCCCTTGAACCTGCGGCAGGCCCGCCCGAGGCAGGCAGACCCTCCAGGGCTATGGAAAAATCCTTAAGGAGTTCTGCTCCCCTGACCTCCTCTAATTCCAGGGGGATTTCCACCACATTACACCCCTTAAATCTCTCTTCCACCTCCTCCGCATACTTCATGTGAAGGCGGTAGATAGACTCACAATACCTGCAGCCCCCTCGAGGATAATGCTGGTTTATCACTATATTTCGCACAGGCAGATGGTAACTCTTGAGAAAATCCATAAGGCGACCTGTCTCCTCAATGCTCAGGGCCTCCGGGAGGGTGATGGGGACAAATTCACACCTCTTCCCATCCCTTAGCAATTCGTTAAACCTCTCCAGCCTTCTGTCCATATATTCAATAAACTCGTCTTCCTTCTTCTTTATATACCTCCCCGCATAGAACCTCTGGAGATAGCGGGGTTTGGCCATCATGGTATCCAGGAGCCTGACCCACCGCCTCAACTCGCCCGGCAGGGCCAGGAGCCTCAGGGTGTGTCCAGTAGGGGCGGTATCAAGGATTATCACCCCATAGCGGGAGGACTCGGTATAATCCAGTATCTCCATCACCCCCAGCACCTCGTCTATCCCAGGCATGGAGAGCTCGAGGAGGCGTGAGACATCCTCTTCGTCAAAGATGGTCCCCAATTGCATGATAGAACCTATGGTAGTGCCATGAATCCGCTTCATCTTTTCCAGGGCCTCCTTGGCATCCATCTCCTTTATTTCTAGGTTTTCCGGGGGGCTAAGGCCACACAGACTGTCCTTTAAAGAAGGGGCCGGGTCTGTGGAAAGGAGCAGGACCCTTGCCCTGGGCCTGGACCTGGCTATGAGGAGTGCCGAGGCCATGGCACAGGTGGTCTTCCCCACCCCACCCTTTCCGCAAAAGAAGATTACCTCCAGTTCTTCATTTTCAAGAAAAGAAGGCTTTATGCCCCCTGGGTAGTCCATCTAAAGGTTCTTTCTCAATGCTGACCTATCCCTGCTAAGGAAGATGTTCTCTACATCCTCCCTGAGAAAAGAATATTCGAAAGGTTCCTTATCCAGAAGCTCCTTACAACTCCCGGAGTAGGCCATGATGGTTTGATAGGCCTTCACCACCTCCTTGAACTTCTCTATTGCCTTGAGGTCTACCCCCCCTGGGTGGGCATCGGGATGATAAAGGGAGGAGAGCCTTCTGAAGTTGGACTTTATTTCATGGAGGGTGGCCTTTTCGGGCAGGTCCAGGACGCACCTTGCCCTCTCAATCACCTCAAAATTGCTCTTGTTAAACTCTATATCGGCAAAGCTGTAAGGAGGCAGGGGGCCTATGTATTTAAAGCTCAGGCGGCCCTGGTAGTCTTCTTGAAGTTCATCTAAGGCCTGGTCAAAAAGGAGTTCTTTCGACCTCTCCACCAGGTAACTGCGGTTCATTATCATTTCTTCTCCTCTGCAGGTGCCATCCCAGGCCCCTGCAGAGAGGGGGGCTAATCTCCTGTGAATCTCAGAGACCAGGGCCAGGCGCCGACCCTCTACCAGTTGGAAGAGCATCCTCCCCACCTTAAGCCTATCCGGTGTGGGTCCATTTAAGGCCCCCTGGATACATG